>JBAXWR010000089.1:0-26599 GCA_037128295.1 Mariniphaga sp. | reverse complement strand
CAGTACCCGCCATTGTTAATTTCCCGTTTACCGTTGTATTTAAACCTAAAGTTTCCGGATTATGAACTACGTGGTAGCAGTTGTCGGAGGCATCACCTACTATTCCAATATCACCACTCAGGATCGTTTCGTTGGCACCTCCCCGGGAATAATCCACTTGCACTCCAAGATCCGCATTGTAACCTCCGGAAATTTGTACTCCATATTTCATTTTAAAGGCTGCGTAGCGCGGTCCGATTCCGCCGATCTGAATTGTTGGCTTGTATGTGCCGCCTGCTACGCGAATTTCAAGGGTATCAACGTCAGCAGCAATTGCAGTTTCCAGCGAAGTATAGGCATTCGCCCAGCTTGTTCCATTATTTGCACCTTTTGCAGAAGCATTTACATAAATCCGCAATACATCCGGTTCATCGGGATCTGTACCATTTTTAAATTCATAGGCACCCATATCTATGGTTCCAGTAGTTGAGGCATTGGTTTTCAACAGTTTCCTGCCAAAGCCTGACCCACGGATATCTGTTGTTTCGCTGTTCACTGCATCGTTACCGGTATCGGCACATGGTGAATTGCCAGCGATACGGAAATCGCTGTTTGGATTGACGAATATAGGGTATGTGGTGATGCAATTGGTAGGTGTAAATGACCCAGCAAAGTTAACATCCCCTCCATCATAGCAAGAATAATTTAGAGTCGCTGTAATATCATTACCCGTAACAATTTCATTGCCACCATTGCCCCAAACAATCGAATTGTTAAAAGTAATGGAACCTGCATTGAATGAATAAACTCCTTCTTTAGAATTACCTGAAATAGTGCAGTTTGTAACTGTCGCTGAAGCTGAATCTGAATTAAATACTCCTCCTGTGGATGAATTGGAAGTATTGTTTATAATTAGACAATTAGTCATTGTTGGTACGCAGCCATAATTGGAAACTCCACCACCATATCCAACCGATGAATTTCCTGAAATGGTACAATTGGTCAATCGTGGTGAACCAAAACTCATATTCATTACTCCACCACCCCCATAAAATCCACCATATGTCGTATTTCCGGAAATAATACAATCGACTATCGTCGCAGATGACGATTGATTATAAAGTCCTCCACCACACCTGTCAGCGACATTACCAACAATTTTACAATTGCTTATCGTAGGTGAGGAAGAAAGGTTATATACACCACCTCCATCAGTATCTGAATGACCATCCTGAATCGTAAACCCGTCCAGAATGGCAGTGTAGGTCAAACCTGTAGAATAAACCACGTGGTAGGAGTTGTCGGTATTGACACCAGAAGTACCAATATCGCCACTTAGAATAGTCTCATTTGCAGTCAAGTTGCGTTCGCTTAATGACGTTTCTGTTCCGGCAAATCCACCATAGATGGACACCCCATCTTTCATGTTAAACGAAATCGTCCTGTCTGTTTCAGTCGTTGGTTTATAGGTTCCGGCAGCCACCCAAATCTCGAAATGCTTAGTTGCGGCAGCAATTGCGGATGGAAGCGAAGTATAGGCATTCGTCCAGCTTGTGCCATTTTTTAAGCCTGTTGCAGAAGCATTTACATAAATCCTAAAAATCTCAGGTGCGTCAGGGTCTGTACCCTTTTTAAATTCGTAAGCGCCCATGTCGATTTTCCCGGCAGAACCTGCATCGGTTTTCAACAGTTTCCTGCCAAAGCCCAGCCCGCGAATATCGGTCGCTTCGTTGTTTCCCGCATCGAGAGGCACATCGGTACAAGGCGAGTTGCCGGCAATACGGAAATCGTTGTTGGGATTTATAAATTTTGGGTTTGTGGTAATACAAAAATTGGTAGTGTTAAATGTTCCAAAGTTGTTTACATCACCTGTCCCATTAGCATAACAGGTGTTGGCCAGTGTAAGAGTTCCTGATCCATTACTAATCGATGAACCATTGCCCCAAATAATTGAATTTATGACAATAGTTGTGCCTTGATAATTACCGATTCCAAGAGAATTATTCGTAATCGTACAATTTGTAATGGTTGGTGAAGATGACTCAGTAATACGAATACCAACACCATCGTTTTCTGTAACCAGGCAATTTATAATTTGAGGTGAGGAAGATTGATTAAATATGCCTCCACCTTGACCAGAGACTGAATTTTTTCTTATTATGCAATTAGTCAGGGTTGGGGAGGATGAAATAATTGATACACCACCTCCACTTCCTGCATAGGCACTTCCCCCCTCAATGGTAAACCCATCCAAGATTGTATTATTATTTATGCGCCAGTACAAAACCACTTGGTAGGAGTTATCCGAATTATCGCCTTTAGTCCCTATATCTCCACTTAAAATGGTCTCGTTGGTCGAAATGCTGCGTTGGCTCAATGAGGTTTCAGTGCCTGCAAAACCTCCATAAATGTTTACCCCTTCTTTCATATTAAATGAAATGGTGCGGTCGGTCCCGGTCGTTGGATAATAGGTTCCCTTTGCGACCCAGATTTCATAAGGACTACTTGCGGCAGCAATAGCATTTTTAAGCGAAGTGAAGGCGTTTGCCCAACTGGAGCCATTTCCCGAACCTGATGCATCCCACTTGACATAAAGCCTTAGTACGTCAGGTACTTCAGGATCTGTTCCTTTTTTAAATTCATAGGCACCCATATCGATGGTCCCGGCTGTACCAGAATCGGTTTTCAAAAGTTTCCTGTCAAAACCTGTCCCACGGATGTCGGTCGTTTCATTGTTATATCCATAGAAGCCAATATCGGCGCAAGGAGAGTTGCCGGCAATGCGGAAATCGCTGTTGGGGTTTACAAATTTTGGGTTAGAGTCGATACAGTTTTCAGGGCTAAATGCCACACCACTGTAAAAATCAACCGAATTACTGGCATAACATGAATAGAAAAGTGATATAAGCCCCTCTTCAAAATAAATTTGATTCCCAGACAATGTACTGGTAATATTTCCCCAAATAATTGAATTATTGACTGATAGCCCCGAAAAATATGAATTGTAAACTCCACCACCTTTATTTGCCGAATTTTTTGATATTGTACAATTTGTCATTACATATCCTGACTTGCTACTACCATAACAATTCCACTCTGCTGCGGATACAGAGGGAACATTTACACCTTCATTATAGATACCACCGCCGTTACCAGCCGCGGAATTATTTGCAATCAAACAATTGATCAATCTTACTCCCTCTTCCCAAGGTGTTCCTGGGAAATGGAGATTGCAGTAAACTGGATTATTAAATATGCCACCACCATTACCGGCAGTTGAATTACCTGAAATAGTGCAGTTGGTCAATGCTGGCGAGGAACTTCCATTATACATACCACCTCCACCTAAAATGGCAGTATTTCCTGAAATTATTAAGTTTACCAGCATTGGAGAAGAACCGATTATGTAAGTTAAAGGACCACTACTGCTTGGAGAACCGCTATTCAATATTCCACCCCCATAATCGGGAGAATTTCCTCCCTGAATGCTAAACCCATCAAGAATTGCAGTGCTGTTTAAATCGGTGTTGGATACAACGTGATAGGAGTTGTCAGAATTATCACTGGTTGTCCCGATATCGCCACTTAAAATGGTCACATTGGTTGTCCAGTTGCGGTCGCTCAATAATGTTTCTGTACCGGCAAAGCCTCCGTAAATGGCCAAATCGTTTTTCATATTAAATGAAATGGTGCGGTCGGTTCCGGTCGTAGGTTTATAGGTTCCGGCAGCCACCCATATTTCGTAATACTTGCCTGCGGCAGTTATCGCATTTTTAAGGGAGGTATATGCATTCGCCCAATTTGTGCCATTGTTTAAGCCTGTTGCGGAAGAGTTTACATAAATTCGCAATAAATTCGGTTCTTCCGGATCCGTTCCCTTTTTAAATTCATAGGCTCCCATATCAATTGTCCCTGTGCTTTCGGCATCGGTTTTCAGAAGATTCCTTCCAAAACCGGCCCCGCGAATATCGGTGGTCTCGCTGTTCAAAGCATCACTGCCTGTATCAGAACAGGGAGAGTTGCCCACAAGACGGAAATCGCTGTTTGGATCCACAAATATTGGGTTTTGTGTAATACAATTGACATCTGGTGTAAAAGACCCATAGTCTTTAAAAACATCGCCTTCACCATTTGCATAACAAGAATAGCTCAAGCCTATCATGCCAGCACTAGCGTAAACCTGCTTACCACTTGATGTTGCGATATTTTCCCAAATAATCGAATTGTTAAAAAAAATACTGCTCTGGTTGTATATCCCACCGCCTTTGTTTCGGGCCGAATTTTCTGCAATCGTGCAGTTGTTCAGTATTGCTGATGAAGCGGCGCCATTAAAAAACCCGCCTCCAAGGTCTGCGGAGTTCCCATTGATAAGGCAATTGTTCAATTCTGGTGATGAAGAATCATTATATAAACCACCACCATTGATATCAGAAGTATTTCCAGAAATCTTAATATTAGCCATCAAAGGTGAAGAAGATTTGTTATATATACCGCCGCCATAGTTTCCTGCTTGGTTTCCGGTAACAATGAGGTTTGATAGTGTTGGTGATGAGTTTGAATTATAAACTCCACCTCCGTTGGATCCATCATTTGCATTACCGTTTTTTATCGTAAACCCGTCCAAAATAGCGGATCTGTTGATTCCCGAGTTTGCCACTATGTGGTAGGTGTTGTCGGAATTATCGCTTACCGTACCGATATCGCCGCTTAAGATTGTTACATTAATTGCACTGTTACGCTGGCTCAATAAAGTTTCAGTTCCTGCAAAACCGCCATATATTGCCACTTCGTTTTTCATGTTGAACGAAATTGTCCTGTCCGAACCGGTTGTGGGATAATAGGTCCCGGAAGCCACCCAAATTTCGTAATACCTTCCCGCCGCGGTAATGGCATCTTTAAGAGTGGTGAAAGCATTGGCCCAGCTTGAGCCATTATTTGAACCAGTAGCAGAGTAGTTTACATAAATTCGCAATACATTAGGCACTTCAGAGTCAGCACCCTTTTTAAATTCATAAGCACCCATATCGATGGATCCTATGGTTGCAGCATCGTTTTTTAGCAGGTTCCTTCCAAAACCCGGCCCACGAATATCTGTGGTTTCACTGTTCAAAGCATCGCTTCCAGCATCGGCGCAAGGCGAATTGCCGGCAAGACGAAAATCGCCGTTGGGATCCAGAAATTTTGGGTTTGTGATAATGCAATTAGCATCAGGGGTAAATGTCCCAGTTCCAATTAAAACATCGCCATAACCGTTTGGATAACATGAATAGTTTAGAGTCATTACTCCATCACCAACTAAAACCTGTGCACCACCGGTTGTTGGAGCATTTCCCCAAATAATCGAATTGTTCAAAGTCGGGTTCGATGCTAGTGTATTGTATATCCCACCGACATTACTTCTTGCCAAATTTTCTGCAATCGTACAGTTGGTCATTATCGGTGAAGAAGCATTTCCAAAAAATAATCCACCTCCAAATAATGCTGAGTTCGAATTAATCAGGCAATTGGTCATAGTTGGTGAAGATGAATCATAATATACACCACCACCATTGTATTCAGCAGAATTACGAGAGATCGCGATATTGATCATCATGGGTGAAGAAGATAAGTTATAAATGCCGCCACCCTGAAAAGCATAATTATCTGATACAATAAGGTTTGCCAATGTCGGTGAAGAAGAAGAATTGATTATTCCACCGCCATAGGTATTGTTATTTGCATTTGCTTTTTGAATCGTAAACCCGTCCAAAATAGCGGTGCTATTTAAATTTGTGTTTAACACCACATGGTATGAGTTGTCCGAATTGTCGCCTGTTGTTCCGATATCACCGCTTAATATGGTTATATTGGATGTCCAATTGCGTTCTTCAAGTGCTGTTTCCGTCCCGGCAAAACCACCATAAATGGCCACATCGTTCTTCATATTGAACGAAATGGTACGGTCACCATCGGCTGTTGGGTAATAGGTCCCGGCTGCTACCCAAACTTCTGTAATACCACTTTCGTTAATGGCTGTTTGAAGCTGTGTATTGTCGTAGGCATTGGCCCAATCGGTACCATTTTTTCCCCCGGCACCAGTTGGGGACACATATCTTACAACGGAAGAACCTCCGTTTGCATATCCGGTCAGCACAAGCATAAGACTAACTACCACAAGAAACTTTTTCATTGGGATTTTTTTTATAGGTTAATAAAATTTGGGATTACATCTTTCATAGCAGTTGAATAAGTTTTAGTTCAACAAACGGAACAAACGACTTAACGAATGTAGGGAAATAAAAATTGAATTAAAGAGCAATATGTTTTAAAACATGTATTTTGGCAAACAATAGAAAGCCGCTGTCAGGAGCTTCGTACGCTGACAGGTCCATTGTCACATCTCAACCAACGAAATCTGTTTTTTTATGCCGCGCCATTCGTGTTCCAGGTCAGTCCATTTAATACGTTGTTCCCAAGGGATTTCGGTGGCTGGTTTGTTTTCGAAGAGTATTAAATAGCCGTGAGGTTGGTTTTTAACATCCAAATATCTTATCAATTGAGTATAAGCTTTCGTTGAATTGTAATTTTTGTGCCTAATCTTTAATTCCAACACAAAGGTATCGCCTTCGTATTCTATCACCAAATCGGTCCTTCCCCTTCCAACGGCCATTTCGCGGGTGGTTTTCCCCCCTCCATTGACGATGCGTTGGAGAAATGCCATCAAAAGAAGCTGTTTTCCACTTTCGTGAACACTGAACTTGTCAAGCCAACTTTCTGAGTGTTCGCGATAAAAATCCTGAAATTCAACCAATAATGCAGGCATATCCAGTTTCCCATCGGGCTTTATGAACCATTGCGGCGACACTTTTGCTTCGATGTTGGCCATAAAGCTTAGGTTCAAAACCCTCGGTATGATCTCTTTATAGATTTCGTTCGCAATCATGATCCCATTGCCAGATCTTTTTATAATCCCCAGATCCAATGCGTATTGCAGGTTGTCGTTGAAGTTGTTGAATTCAACATCGGCTCCCGAAATTATGGCATCCACAATTGGACGTATCCTGGCATCCATCAGCTTATCGATTAAGCTATCGAGATGGGTATCCCTTCGCATGATCAGGTTTTCTTTGGCCTGATCGACTATTTCTAAGGTAATTGGTCTTGAAGTGTCACCTTCCAATATTTTGTCGGTTATATCCCGTGCAAGTGCATTTACCAACCAGGGCTGACCATCCGTATAGAGGTAAATCAGATCAACAATTTCATCATCAAAAACCTGCCCTCCTTCATCGGTATATTGTTGTAAAAGACCCGCAATCTGAAGACGACTAAAATTGCTGATCGTCAACGACTCTGCCTTGATATTAAAAGGTGAGCCGCTGCCTATGGACCGGTCGATATCCCGCACTTTTTCCTTGTAATCCCTTATGTCGCGCAAACCGACCAATGCCACCGATGACGGAAATGCCTCTGGACGCAACTGGAAACCATCGCGGAGCTGGCGCAATACCGAAACAAGGGTATCATCATATAGGGCATCGATCTCATCAATCAAGAGCACCAAAGCTTTGGGCAATTCCCTGGTCCATTGGGATACAAAATCTTTGAACGAAATTTCACTTGCAGAACCGGGATTATTGGGTTGATATTCAACAGGCAGGAAGGATTTAGCAGATTGAACGATAGCACTATTGATCGTTTTGTTTGCCTCTTTGACTGTAATGCTGCGGTAACCGGCAGTCTCGACAGAGAAATATAAACAGATTCGCTTACCATCAGCGTTAACCTGTTGCATTAAAGCCCTAAGCAGGGAAGTTTTCCCAGTTTGCCTGGGGGCATGGATGGTGAAATAATACTCATTTTGAATTAATTTCATAATGGTATCATTTAGTCCCCGCAAAGGATCGACCATATAATGCTTTTCTGGGTTACATAATCCTGTAACATTAAAAAACCTTTCCATGTCATTGTGTTTTGACAAAGATAGTCATTTGGGTCAAAAATGACAAATAGGCAATATTTTCGGAACCTGTTCAGATCTTTGGTTTAATTTTTCCTCTGGTGCTTTTCGGCGCAATGGAAAATTTATTCCTTACCTTTGCCCAAATATTTGTCACATGAAAAAGTTTTTCAACATAACAGGGTTTTGTGATCCCGAAAGGCATTACATGATCGATCCTCTACGGGGGTTGAATCAGAAAATCGAAAAATTGATTGCCGATAAATATTACTTTGCGATGCACGCCCCGCGCCAATCGGGCAAAACAACGCTGTTGCATGCTTTGATGCACAAGATCAATGCGGAAGGCCAAAATGTTTGTTTGGTTTTTTCGTTGGAAACGGCAGGTTATCGGAGTATTTCGGAGACCGATGCAAACACAAAGATAAATCAAGCGATTGTCCGGTCTGCTCAAACATATTTAAAAGCAGAGTGGCAACCTAATCATGCAGATAAAAAAGAGACATTAAATTTGTCGGATTTTTTAAATCAGTGGTGTATTCAACTCCCAAAACCGTTGATTTTATTGGTTGACGAAATCGACTCACTTTACGATGACATTTTGGTTTCGGTGCTTCGCCAGTTCAGGGATGGATTCCAACTTCGCCCCACAGGGTTTCCATCATCGGTTGTTTTGGTGGGCTTGCGCGATGTGAGGGATTACAAGGACAAAGTACGCGATCCAGCCAATACGATAGGTAGCGGCTCACCATTCAATATCAAAGCCGAATCGCTACGGTTGGCAAACTTTACAAAAGAGCAAATAAAATCGCTTTTGCATCAATATACGGAAGAGGGTGGACAAGAGTTTTCGGAAGATGTAATCGACCTTTTTTACTTATATACCGGCGGCCAGCCGTGGCTCGTTAATGCATTGGCCTGTGAAGTTTTATACAAAATCCTGGATTATGATACGTCAAAGGCTGTAACCGTTGACATTGTAGCCCAAGCCAAAGAAAACCTGATAAAACGTAGGGACACCCATTTGGATAGTTTGATGGACAAGTTACAAGAGCCAAGGGTACGGAGCATCATAGATTCCATAATTTCAGGGGCAGATATGATGTATGACAATTATGATGATGACCTGCTTTATGCAGAAAACCTTGGATTGATTGTAAACAAGGGGAAAGGGGTAGAAATAACCAACAACATCTATAAAGAAATTATACCAAGGGTATTGAACAAAAATTTTCAAGACTTGATTGACCCAAAAGTTCAATGGCAATGGTTTATAAAACCTGGTGGCAAACTCAATATGGATTTGTTGCTCAAAGAGTTCCAAAAATTTTACCGCCGTTATTCCGAAAGTTGGCTCGACAAATTCAGTTACCACGAAAGTGGCAAGCAATTGCTATTGATGGCTTTTTTGCAGCGCATTACCAATGGTGGCGGCAAAGTTGACAGGGAAATGGCAATGGGCAGTGGCAGATGCGATATGTTGATCGAATTTGAAGGTGAAAAATTTGTTTTTGAATTGAAGATCAAATACAACGATGAGTATATCGACGAAGGGAAGGACCAGATAACCCGCTATCTCGACACCGTTGGTTTGGAACATGGATACCTGATCCTTTTCGAATCGAAAAGCTCCAAAGAAATCCCCTGGGAAAAACGGATAAGATGGACCGATTTTGAGCACGAATGGATGGGTATTAAGAAACGGATTACGATGGTGGAAATGTAATTAAGAATTAAAAATTAAGGAATTAAGGAATTAAGGAATTAAAAATTGAGAAAATGAGGCTATCCAGAAAGTATCTTTTAACGCAAAGTTCGCAAAGGTTTCGCTAAGATCGCAAAGTTAATTATCTGTATTTTAATTTTTTGCGAACCTTGCGATTTTATCTTTGCGAACCTTGCGGTAATTATTTATGACTTTTTGGACACTCTCATTTTTGATAAAAAGCATCGTCAATGGTACTGTTGATCTCTCTTATATGAATGTGCCTATGATATAGGGAGGATGGAATTAGATAATGCCTGGAATATATTTTTTTAGTGTCGCTATTTTGTCGTACCCGCAGCTAGCGGTTTAACCTGTAGCAATTGAAGCACAGAATCGCGCAATACATTGAATTTGGGCATATTGGCAGGTTCAACAGGTTTCCCTGGGTCAGATTTGATCGTTAATGGATCAACGGCACTTCCTCCCATATAAACCCTGAAATCGAGGTGTGGACCTGACGATAAACCAGTCGAACCTACATAACCAATTACTTCCCCTTGCTTAACACGCCCCCCGGCCTTAAGCCCGGCAGCAAATTTGGAAAGGTGCATGTAAGTAGTGGTATAGACGGAATTGTGCCTGATTTTCACAAAATTTCCACCACCTGCCGCCTGGTAACTTTTCTGTAGTACGACACCTTCACCAATCGAATAAACCGGTGTTCCCGTGGCGGCGGCATAATCGACACCATGATGCGGCCGCACGATGCGTAAAACCGGGTGCATCCGGTTGTTGGAGAATCGTGAGCTGATGTGCGAAAATTTCAATGGAGCCTTCAGGAATGCCTTTTTCAAATTGGTTCCTTTCTCATCGAAAAAATTCTCCCCATCTTCCTGACCGAAACGGATTGCATAAAAAACAGTTCCGGCTTGTGTAAAAGATGCGGTATAAACTTTCCCTAAACCAATCGATTCGCCATTCACAAAATCCTCATCGTAAATCACCGTAAACTGGTCGCCCTTCTGTATCCCAAAGAAATCGATGGTCCAGGCATAGATATCCGATAACTCAATGGCCAACAATGGACTTATGTTATTGTCTTTCATGGCATTCCACAGAGAAGATGTGATAATACCCGAAACTTTCTGCCTTTTTGAGACCACAATATGCTTCCCTGGCAGCACCTTTAATGAATCGGTCAGCGAATAGATATAGTAATCCACCCCATTGTTTTCATAAACCATATAGATGGGTGTCCGTTTTGAATCTTTGGAGTAGAACATTGAATAACGGTTTCCTGCCTTCATTTTCCGAACATCGAAAACTGTTACAGAATTTTTGGCGATCTGATCGACCGACTGGGCCGAGACCCCACGATCGATCAGAATATCGGAGAGGTTTTGATTCTTTGCCACCCAACTCTCTTCGATATGGAAAGAATCGGCACGCAAACCAAACAGTATCTTTGGTTCCGGAACGTTCACTACAATATCCTCGCCTGGGGAGGGGATTTTTTGATAAAACCGGTTAAACCTGACGATGAAGAACACAACCAAGGCTGCAAATACGATTCCAGAGATATAATATATTGTCCGTCGTTTCATCAATTTCCACATTTGATGGATAGGCGGCTAAATTAATGATTTGAGCCGTTATTCAATACTTTATTTGGTCGAAACCTTTCCCATAAACACCCATTACCGAATTCAGGGAAATAAAGGCATTGGGATCCAGTTCTTTGATCTTACGAAAAATCTCAGGAGACTCGCGTTTGCGCACTACTGTCATGATCACTTTCACATTTTGCCTGGTGTACCATCCTGTACCATCAAAAATTGTCAATCCGCGACGCGATTCATTGTTGATAAAATCGGCGATTGAATCATACTTTTCTGAGACAATAAACAGTTGTACAGATTGTTGTGCCCCGGTCAGAAAAGCGTCGATTGCATAGGCCACAACCCACATTGAAACATAGCCATAAACCAGTTTTTCGGCCGACTTTAAAACCAGGAAAGAGGAGGCAATAATGATCACGTCGCAGTACATAATGATGCGGCCAGGACTTATGTTGCGGTACTTATTGATAATCATGGCGATAATGTCAGTACCACCCGTACTTCCCCCTTCATTGAAGATCAATCCGATTCCTACTCCGCCCAGAATTCCGCTCAATACGGCGGATAAAAACATATCGTTCAGGATCGGCCCTTTGACAAAGTACGGCATCACATTCAAAAGGATGCCGATTACCACCATACTGAAAACTGTCTTGAGGCCGAAACTGGCTCCCAGCACCTTAATTGCCAAAGCAAGAAGGAAGATATTGATAATGAAATAGGTATATCCCATTCCAAAACCTGTTGCATAGAAGACCAGCATTGAGATTCCTGTTACGCCTCCCCCTGCAATTTTAAGCGGGATCAGGAAAGCTGTGATCCCAAAAGCATAAAGTGCCATGCCAATCACCATAACAGTATAGGAACGTATCTTATTGAATACTTTCGAACTCATATTTTAATTTTTAGGGTGCAAAAGAATAAATATTTGATCAACAAAAAGATGACGAATAACAGATTTTAAACGGTCATTCAAATCGAAAATCCAAAGTTATCAATACTTATTTTTAAAATTGATTTTTTTTTAATCAGAAACCCGATTTTAAAAACTATTTTTGATAATCAAATGTTATGGTCTTGTATTTTCAGAAAAACGAAACTTTTCAAACAAATATTTTAAATATCAACTAATATATTGTCTATGAAGATTCATGAGTATCAGGCTAAGGAGATTTTAGCACGTTATGGCATAGCCGTGACGAAGGAAATTTTGTGTTATACCGTTGACGAAGTTCAGGAGGCAGCTCTTCAAATGGGGTTCCCTTGTGTTGTGAAGGCGCAGGTCCTGACCGGTGGAAGAGGAAAAGCTGGTGGGGTCAAGCTGGTACGCAGTTTAGAGGAGGCTGCAGCGGCCGGTGAAAAAATCCTGGGAATGGACATTAAGGGCTATACAGTAGAGAAAGTGCTTGTAGCCCAAGGTGTTAATTTCGTAAGCGAAATTTATGTGGGGATCACGATCGACAGAAATACAAAATCTGCCGTTTTCATGGTCAGTCGTGAAGGTGGTGTTGAAATTGAGGAAGTAGCCCATAACAATCCAGATGCGATCCTTAAATTTGCCATCGATCCAGATTTGGGAGTAGTACCTTTCGTTGCACGCAAGATTGCTTATGCCCTTTTCGAGGATGCGAAACTTGTCAGTCAGGCAACCGACCTGTTTAAAAAATTATACAAAGTATTTATTGAAACGGATGCTTCTTTAGTGGAGATCAATCCATTGGTCATTACGGCCGATAACAATTTACTTGCCCTCGATGGGAAAATGAATTTTGATGATAATGCCTTGTTCCGCCAACCTGCGATACTGGCTTTGAATGAACCTTCAGAAGACGAAAAAAAGGAGATTGATGCCAAAGACAGGGGTCTTTCCTATATCCGTCTTGATGGATCGATTGGTTGTATGGTGAATGGGGCAGGCCTTGCAATGGCAACAATGGACATGATCAAATTATATGGTGGCGAACCCGCCAACTTTCTCGATATTGGCGGAAGCTCAAATCCTCAAAAGGTGATCGATGCAATGAACCTGATCCTTTCGGACAAGAATGTAAGGGTCGTAATGATCAATATTTTCGGTGGGATTACCCGATGCGACGATGTTGCAAAGGGCTTAATCGCAGCTTTGGAGCAGATAAAGATTAAAATCCCGATTGTTATTCGCCTTTCGGGGACGAATTCGAAGGAAGGTCTCGAAATATCGAAAAATGCCAACCTTCCCATCGTTGAAACAATGTCTGAAGCTGCAGAGAAGGCGATCAGTTTGTGTGAGGATATTTTATTATAAGCCGATTAAAATTTAGATTATGAGCATATTAGTCAATAAAAATACAAGATTGCTGGTTCAGGGAATTACCGGTCGTGATGGCGGTTTCCATACAAAAAAAATGATCGAATATGGCACCAACGTTGTTGGTGGTATTTCACCTGGCAAAAAAGGTCAGTTGGTCCATGGGGTACCGGTTTTTAACACTGTATCCGATGCCGTTAAAGCAACTGGCGCAAACACATCAATTATTTTCGTCCCTGCCGCTTTTGCTGCCGATGCAGTACTTGAAGCATCCGAAGCCGGTGTAGAACTTGTGATTGCGATCTCCGAAGGGGTTCCAACATTGGATATGGTCAGGATTTCGCCCTATCTACAAAAGAGGGGTACCAAGTTGATTGGCGCCAATTGTCCAGGGTTGATCTCTCCCGAAGAGGCAATGGTAGGGATTTTGCCAGGTGGGATTTTCAAGAAGGGAAATATTGGTTTGATGAGCCGAAGCGGAACCCTCACTTACGAGATGGTTTACCAATTATCGACAAACAGCCTGGGCCAAAGCACCTGCGTTGGGATTGGTGGAGATCCGGTAGCCGGGCTATATTATCAGGAATTGTTGCAAATGTTCGAAGAAGACCCTGAAACTGAAGCCATTGTGCTGATTGGCGAAATTGGTGGTGACGCTGAGGAAAGGGCTGCCAATTACATCCGCGAAAAGATTAAAAAGCCGGTTGTAAGTTTTATTGCAGGACAGACAGCCCCTCCGGGAAAAAGGATGGGCCATGCGGGGGCGATCATCTCCAGCGGGACAGGTACTGCTGCTGAAAAAATTCTTGCGTTTGAAAATGCGGGAGTGCAGGTGGCACGCCAACCAGCCGAAATTCCTGAATTGTTGAAAAAGCTATTAAAGTATTAATATACAACATATTGATTAAAAATAAGGTTTGGAATCAAAACAAACCTTATTTTAAATTTTTTAACCTTAGTAACCCAAAATACACTTCCACCCAATAACCTTATTCCCTTATTGATCAGGGACAAAAACGACCAAGGTTAATATCCTATTCCAAAACCAAATTTCGGAAATCCATTTAACATCCTGGCACAATCTGCCAGCCGCCAGAAGCCAGCCGCCAGTTGTTAATAATAATCTCCCGTCACAATAGAAAATAATCCTAAATTTGCCCCTTTAATAAAAATACAGATGATCGAAATTTGCGCATTGGCTTCGGGCAGCAACGGAAATTGCTATTATATTGGAAATAAACAAGATGCAATCCTGATCGATGCCGGAATAAACTGCAAGCAGATATTGATCCGCATGAGGGCGAAGCGGCTTGATCCTTCAATACTTAGGGCAATCTTTATCACACACGAACACAGTGACCATGTTTGCGGGGTGCGCGTTTTGGGGAAGAAATTGGATATCCCTGCATTTATGACCAAAGGAACCCACGATGCTCTTTACCATCTCCATCGGCCACTTGCCCCAAGATTTATCGAACCCAGGATACCGGTTCCCATCGGACCTTTTACCGTTCACCCTATCTTGAAGAACCATGATGCCGCGCACCCCACATCGTTCCGCGTTGAGTATTCAGGTATAAACATAGGGGTTTTTACCGATATCGGAACTCCTTGTGAGAATGTGACTTCCCATCTTAAGCAATGCCATGCGCTATTTTTGGAAACCAACTACGACGAAAAAATGCTTTGGGAGGGTGGCTATCCCTATCCCCTAAAGAAACGTGTTTCCTCTGATGTTGGACATCTATCAAATGATCAGGCGGTTAATCTTTTGACGCAACATGCGGGATCCGATTTAAAACTGGTCTTGTTGAGCCACTTATCGGCAAACAACAATACTCCGCAGAAAGCCTGGGATGCCATGAAACATTTTAATGATCGTTTTGAAGTGAGACTGACTTCCCGTTATGAACCCAGCGAAGTAATCGTGATTGAGCAATGAACCAACCTTTTAGTGGTAAAAGGCATAATACCAGAAGGTATCCTTAAATTTGCTCCGCAATGCCGGTTCTGCTGATCTAAGATCGTTGTTAAAACCCTTAAAAGTTACAATAAAATCGCCCCATCTGATTTCGGTTTCGGGTGTAAAGGTCAGATTTCCGGGTTGTGGTAATGGACCTAATTTGAGCACTTTAAATTCAAGGGCAGCTTCCTCAATATGGACAGGCATTTTTCGGTAACCATAACTTTCGAGCTTGGGAAGCAATTGTGCAATACTCTTGACATTCTTTTTTAACAGTAGGTAGGCCAGTTTATAATCCATGGCCTTTCTGTTGAGACTGTCGGTAGCCAGAATCCTTTCAACGTTGACATAAGGGTTATCTGAGATCACAAAAAAATCTGATTTCATTTTGATCTTCTGCTTTTCACCAAGATCAGGATCAGACCCTACCAGCTTGTCGTTAAAAAGAAACTTCTCGTATTTAAGGGCATCATTATTGTAAAACAGGGTATTTTTCAGTAGCGAAATATATTTGGAGGCCATTTCATAGTTACCGTTGATCAGACTTGTTTTGATCAGCATCTTCAAACCTTCCGGAGTATTGCCTTTCATAACCATGTTTTCAAAGGCCCATCGCTGCGCTTCGTTGACCATTCCGATCGTATAATAAAAATAGGCTCCACGTCGGAGTACCTCACCTTGCATTTCCCATTTGAGAAAAAGCGTACTTCCGTCTGGCATCTGTGGAAAATGGAACAACTGGTCATTTAGTTTTCCTGTTTCGCAAAGGGCAACATTATTTAAAAATATTGTTAATATATTCATCGATGGATGTGCTGTATTATAAGCAATTACGTCTGAATATTTTTCCTGCGAAAATAGCTTCTCGACTAAAAAATAGTCCCTTGTTTTGCTGTCGAACTGTATAATTCCAACCGTTACCAGCGCAACCACCAAATTCGGAAACGTTATGAAATAGAATGCAACTCTAGCATCCCTTAATTTTTTTTGTAGGGTGACTTTAACTTTCGCCAATAGGGGTAAAAGTGTGATGACTGCAACGATAGCGAAATACACCTCAAATTTCACCCCTTCAACCACAGTTGAAAAAGGGTAGAGCAATAATGCATTTATTGATTGGAAATAAATAAAATGGCTGAAAAAATAGAATGAGCCAGACAGGATAGTTAATAGGAGAAGTCCTTTGATCAACGCCTTAATATTCCATTGGAGGATAAGGTTTAAAGTGGTCATTATTAAAAATATCCATACGAACCCACCAGTCATAAATACACACAAAGGAGCCAAAAGAATTGGTATAGCCCCTTTTAGATGGGTATTATACCTGATCGACATCAGGAAAAATAACAATTGAACCAATAAACCCAGATTGTAGATCAACAGAAACTGGTAATTGGTCTGGAGGTAGAACAGCCCAATACCAAAAATTAAGGCAGGTATAGGATATTTTTTACCCCTCAGGAGATAAATGATTTCTGAAATTGTAAGAACAATCAAAGTAATAACAAGCGATACGATGATTGCCCCGGCGATGGGATAATAAAAGAAAGCTGTGAGAAATTTCGTGAAATAAACCAAAAGTCCTCCCGGCTGCGTGAGGTTCTCGGTCAGGAAGTCAACCGATAAAACAAAAATGGATGTTTTTTCTTGATATACAAATAGTTGTGATTCAAAAAGAGAAAAATAGGTTGCCAGAAAGAGAAAAAACAACCCATAGGATATTGCCAGAATCGGAAATTTATTGAGAAAAGTTTTATTCATTGTATTCGGATCAAGGAGAATTAAATCAGCTTTTCCCTTGCAGGGTTTGAATTGCCTTACTTTTGGCAAGCTCCCGGATATCGCCAGGGTGCAAATCAATACTAAAAGTAGAGAACTCAGGAATATTGTAGCTTTTAAGGAAGTTCATGTAAAATTCAGGGTCTTCCTGTGGCATAACGAAGGGCTTGCTTGAATTTCCATTTCCATCCATATAAGCAATAAACGGCCTACCGGTTAGGCCATCCATTCTTTTGCTGCTGAATATCAGCCATTTGCTGTTCGATGACCAGGAGTGGTAACTATCTGTGAAATCGCTGTTCAAATCAAGCCGTTGGGAAGCCAGGTTTTGAAGGTCAACCTGATATAGGTCTGCTTCCTTGTGCCAGATCGGGAAACACCCATAATCGGCAAGGGTAAAAACAAGGAATTTCCCATCGGGCGAGCATCGTGGAAACGACATGCTTTTGTTGATTTTCCCGGCATCGAAAATAAGCTCCGGTTCGCCAAATTTGAGTTTCCCGGGATCGAAAGTGGCCCTGTATAGGCCGTACCTGATCTTTGAATAGTCATAGTCTTTCCCGATCTGTTCGGCTCGGCAGAAATAAAGGATCTTACCATCGGGCGACCATTCGGGATAAGTATCCATACTTTTGTCTTTGCCCGCAATGTCAATATCCATGATCGTATTTTTCTCCTTATCGTAAAGTAGCAATGAAGATTCCAGGTCACTTACCTCAACTTTGTTATTGTCTGATGAATGGAATTGCTGAACAATCTTATTGGAAGAAAAAGCAACAAATTTTCCTGACGGATGCCAGCGGGGGTACACTGCCCCATTCTTCATCTCTTTGGTCTTAAGGTTAACCTTTGTGAATTTTCCGTTTGAATAGAAATAGGTCCCACCCAAGCTTCCACGCATGTGAAACAGAAAGTCGTCTGTTTTGCCGTTGTTGAAAGCATGGCAGTTCACACAATTGTCATCGGCAACACTGTTTTCGATCAATGGTTTTTCATCAAAATTTTCCAGGTTGCGTTGGTTGATGCTCAATTTGGACCAACTCTCATATCCCGGATGGATCAAGCGGTAAAAAAGAAATTTGTCGATTGGTTCCGAGGCGATTTTATTGGCAACGGTTTTAAATTTGGACCACTTCCCAAAATTGTCCCTAACGAAAATATCAACTTTCAGCTCCTTTCCTATGTTATTGATTAACAAATTCTTCCATTCAGATTCGGAAATCCGGATTTTCCCATCTCCGGAATTGATCTTGAATTGTGTTGTTGACCCGACTGAAAAAGTCGCCGAATAGGCTGAACCCAATTCTTTGATCATAAAATTCAAGGGTGCGATATTTGGAGGGATTGTAAGGCCTGAATAATCTGGCTCAAGTTTGGGAAATTTATCAATCATCAGAACATTGCCGGATGGTTGGTTGCTGCAACTATAAAAAAGGATCAGTGCAAATAAAAAAGGACATTTTTTGATCGAGGGAAACATAACTAATTTTATCCAAAATTTCGGGGACAAAAGTAGTATAAACAGCGAATAACTGTTGTTCTTCGAAAAGTAAAAAAATGTGGATTTCAGGTGGGGTGTTTTTCTTGCCAGGATTAAGGCTAATTAATTTGTTGTCACTTTAACCTTGCTTACTTATTCTCTCTAGTTTTTCAATGTCAACGACTTTTATTTTACGCCCGTCCATAGCGATCACCTTTTCGCCGGCGAAAATCGAGAGGGTTCGGATCGCATTTGAGGAGGTCATGTTCGATAGGTTGGCCAGGTCTTCACGGGAAAGATAAACCCTAAGGGTTTTTTTGTCATGCTCAAACCCATATTTTTCGATCAGTAACAGGATCGACTCCGCCAGTCGGCCCCTTATGTGCTTTTGGGTCAAGCTGACAGTTCGGAGGTGAGAAAACCCAAGTTCCAGTGAAAGGTCTTTCAGTAACGCCAACGAAAAATCATAATTTCGGAGCAAGACATTATAGACAATTTCGGGAGGAATGGTGATTACTTCTGAGTCTTCTATGGCCACTGTCGTACCATTGTCGAGTTCACCTGCGATCAACGACCGGTAGCCGATCAGTCCATTACGAGTTATCATCCTGATAATTTGTTCACGTCCTCCTATGCCTCCCTTAATGAGTTTAACCATTCCTTCTTTAAGGTACTGCATACCGATAGGCATTTCCCCTTCCAGGTAAACAAATTCATTTTTTTTTACCAGGGTTACATTGTGGTTTTTTTCGAGAATAGCCTTTTCCTCGGGTTTCAAAAGATTAAAAATACAATTCTTCTCACCCTTAAACAGACTTTCGAAGACTTGACCTGAATCCAACATAGATTCTTCAAATTAGATGTTATAAAACATCAAAATTAAATAATTAATTGAAAATTAAAAATTTTTTTGTATTGAAAAACACTTTTGGCGCAAGTACTGATTGATAGTTGACATTTTTTGTACTGAATCAATGCATTATTTACCAATATTGGCTACATCAGATAAACTATACTGTCAATATTACATGCCAAAACATTTTTAAGTGCCATAATGTCCGATACTGGATTTGGCAGGTATTTTGAGCCAGCGGTAACGATAACCGAAGTTTTCTAATTGGCTGTTGTTAT
The DNA here is from genome assembly GCA_037128295.1 of Mariniphaga sp. Classification (GTDB taxonomy): domain Bacteria; phylum Bacteroidota; class Bacteroidia; order Bacteroidales; family Prolixibacteraceae; genus JAAFHB01. The sequence goes on along the minus strand of JBAXWR010000089.1, from coordinate 6,714 downwards.
CAGTTTGATCATAAACTAAAAAATCGAAATAATGAACTTTGACAATTTTACAATTAAAGCACAGGAGGCTGTAAATCATTCTGTTAAGATGGCAGAAGGAAACAACCAACAGGCCATTGAAACAGGCCACCTCCTTAAAGGATTGATGGTTAATGCTGAAAGTGTTATCGGATTCCTGCTCAAAAAGTTGGGGGTAAACATCCCGATCTTTACCGCTGCCCTCGACAAAATCATCCAAAGCTATCCCAAAGTTACAGGTGGCGAGAACTACCTCTCCTCGGCTTCAAATTCAGCCATTCAAAGGGCCACATCGATTTCCCAGAAAATGGGCGATCAATATGTTTCTGTTGAACACCTGTTACTTGGACTTTTAGAAGGGAGCGATGCTGTAAGCAGGTTGATGAAAGACAGCGGTATGGGAAGAAAAGAGTTGGAAGAGGCCATTAAAGCGTTACGAAAAGGCTCGAAGGTTGACAGTCAGACCGCCGAAGATACATTTAACTCGTTGAACCGATACGCAGTCAACCTCAACGAAAAGGCAAGATCAGGGAAACTCGATCCCGTGATTGGCCGTGACGAAGAGATCCGCAGGGTTTTGCAGATTTTATCGCGCCGTACAAAAAACAACCCCATCCTGATCGGTGAACCAGGAACCGGAAAAACCGCCATTGTTGAAGGTCTGGCCCAGCGAATCGTAAGAGGTGACGTGCCGGAGAACTTGAAAAACAAACAGGTCTTTTCGCTCGATATGGGTGCCTTGATTGCTGGGGCAAAATACAAGGGTGAGTTTGAAGAACGCTTAAAAGCAGTGATTAACGAAGTAATCCAGGCAGAAGGGGACGTGATCCTGTTTATTGATGAAATCCATACTCTTGTTGGTGCCGGTAAAAGTGAAGGGGCTATGGATGCTGCCAATATTTTAAAACCTGCCCTGGCACGTGGCGATCTAAGGGCAGTAGGAGCAACCACATTGAGCGAATACCAGAAATACTTCGAGAAAGATAAAGCTTTGGAACGCCGTTTTCAGTTGGTAATGGTTGATGAACCGGATACATTGAATGCGATTTCCATCCTGCGCGGATTAAAGGAAAGGTATGAAAACCACCACAAAGTGAGGATCAAAGACGATGCGATCATTGCTGCCGTTGAGCTTTCGCAGCGTTATATCACCGAAAGGTTCCTTCCCGATAAAGCAATCGACCTGATGGACGAAGCCGCAGCCAAATTGCGCATGGAGATGGATTCACTTCCCGAAGAACTTGACGAGATCGAACGCAAGTTGACCCAACTTGAAATCGAGCGTGCTGCGATTCAGCGTGAAAACGATACTTCAAAACTCGCTAAACTTGAAGAGGAGATTGCAAATCTTAAAGATGAACAGTCAAAATTCAGGGCATCATGGCAAGCCGAAAAAGAGCTGATTGAGAACATTCAATATGAGAAACAAGAAATCGAAAATCTGAATGTCCAGGCAGATCAGGCCGAACGTCAGGGTGAATATGGACGGGTTGCAGAGATCCGTTACGGGAAAATCAGGGATGCGGAAGCTGAAATTGAACGGCTCCACAAGGAACTGATCCAATTACAGGCTGGCAAATCCTTGATTAAGGAAGAGGTTGATTCTGAAGATATTGCAGATGTTGTGGCGCGATGGACCGGAATCCCTGTCCGAAAGATGTTGCAAAGCGAACGCGAAAAGTTGCTACATCTTGAAGATGAACTGCACCAACGCGTTATAGGTCAGGATGAAGCCATTGCAGCAGTTGCTGATGCTGTAAGGCGTTCGAGGGCTGGCCTACAAGACGATAAACGTCCGATAGGTTCCTTTATTTTCTTGGGAACTACAGGTGTTGGAAAAACTGAACTCGCGAAAGCATTGGCTGAATACCTGTTTGATGATGAAAATATGATGACACGTATCGATATGTCGGAATATCAGGAGAAATTTTCAGTTACCCGGTTGATAGGTTCGCCTCCCGGTTATGTAGGTTACGATGAGGGTGGGCAATTAACCGAAGCAGTTAGGCGCAAACCTTATTCGGTGGTTCTGTTCGACGAAATAGAAAAAGCACACCCCGATGTTTTCAACGTGTTGCTACAGGTTCTGGATGATGGTCGGCTTACTGATAATAAGGGTAGGACTGTCAATTTTAAGAATACAATTATCATTATGACCTCCAATATCGGATCCCAGATCATCAGGGAACGTTTCTCTCACCTTACCGAGGTAAACAGGTCCAAGGTGATCGAAAACCTTAGAAGTGAATTGTTCGAGTTGCTAAAACAAAGCATCAGGCCGGAATTTCTGAACCGGATCGATGAGATCATCATGTTTACTCCGTTAACTCGCAAGGAGATACACGATATCGTAAGGCTTCAGTTTGAATTGGTCGCAGAAAGGTTGAAGAAGAGCGGGTATGAAACGACCATCACGGAGGAGGCCATTAACTGGATTGCCGAGGAGGGTTACGATCCCCAGTTTGGTGCCCGTCCTGTCAAACGGGTTATGCAGAGGTTTCTATTGAACGACATATCAAAAGATATCCTTGCTGGAAAAATTTCTTCCGATCATCCGATTGTGATTGATATGAAAGATGGGAAATTGGTTTTTGTAAGTGAATAAATCTTTAATTCGTTGACAATCTGAAATCCTTGTGCTGTCGTGGCATAAGGATTTCTTGGCTTTTAATACCTTTGCACCTTTATAATAAAATAAAGGGTGTCCAATAATTCAGAAATATTTACCGCAAAGTACCCAAAGGGAAAACCGCAAGGATCGCAAAGAGTTGTATTTCAATAATATGATTTTTTCGCTCTTTGTGAAACCTGGTGTCTTTGCGCTTTAAAAAATTATAAATGAATCAATCAAAAATACAGGGGCATGTGGCGATGTTGTTTACCTCGCTGATCTTTGCGGTGAACATACCTGTTTCAAAAAACCTGATGCCGGGATGGATGTCGCCGATCGGATTGACCTATTCACGTTTTGCCTTTGCAGCCATTGCTTTTTGGTTGCTTTCGTTGTTTATTAAAAGTGAGAAGGTTACGAGAAAGGATATGGGTACACTTTTTCTTGGCTCGCTGTTGGGGGTCGGGGTTAATCAAGCAGCTTTTATCAACGGATTGCAACTCACATCATCCACAAATGCCTCCATCGTTATCACAGGCACACCCATATTGGTGATGATCATCTCATTTTTTATTCTCAAAGAGCCGATTACCTATAAAAAATCGGGAGGTGTATTCCTTGGGTTAATCGGTGTATTAACCGTGATTTTAGGTTCTGAAGTACATGGAGCAACCAGGGAGGCGACTTTTATTGGAGATTTATTGTGCCTGTTCAGCAGCCTCTCCTATGCTTTCTTCCTTGTGCTTACCCGTGGTATTTCAAAGCGTTACAGTTCAGTCACGATTATGAAGTGGATGTTCCTTTTTTCTTCTTTACTGTTTTTTCCCTTTGGCTTTAAGGACGTTGTTACTTCCCATCTTTTCGCAGCCGGGACTCTTGCAGCCTGGAGCAGCTATGCCTATCTTCTGTTCGGAGCCACATTTATCACCTATCTACTGATCCCTGTTGCACAAAGGCAACTTAGGCCAACAACGATTGGGATGTACAACTACTTGCTGCCTCTTGTTGCCTCATTTATCGCTGTAATGTGGGGATTCGACAAGTTCTCGTGGCTTAATCCGTTGGCTGCTGTCCTGATCTTCTCAGGTGTCTATTTTGTCACCACAAGCAAATCACGTGAAGATGTGGAACGTGAGCGGCTAAAGCTATTGGAAGAGGTAGAATTGGTAAAAAAATAGGTGGATAACCGAAGCTACCCACCTTTTAATCGTGATTTTTTCAGAATCAATAGTGTGAAGGATTTTCATCCTGCCACTCATTAATACCATCCCGGACTCTGTTCCGGAAGGTGAGTGTATCCGTACAATGGTATGTGAAATTCGTGGCCGGATCGGTGTACTTGTATTTCAGGAAGATTTTCCTGTCCTGCAATAACTTAGGCCTGTTGAATACACATGCCCCGTCGGATGAAATAACAAAACTGGAACCTGTTACACTGCTCAGGGTGATGTCAGTCCCGTTGAGGGTAAGCAACATCTCGTTTTTGCCAGATACCTGATCCAGAAACCCGGGAGCATACAACGAATTTGGAGAATTGGTCGTCAATGTCCAGACTTTGGGTTCAGGCATCGGAACTGCAGTATAATACTTAAGAGTCGTATCGGCTTTGGCAGGTCTGTTAACAAGTGCGGAACCACCATGCCAGTATTTCCCAAAGAGCATATTGTCGTACCTTAATCCGATTACAGCATAACGTTTCAGAGCAAGAAGTGTATCAGCATCTGCGGCAGTGATACGGAATGGCAGCACATAAGTCGCAACTTTGGTCGCAGGATCACCAAGAAAAATAGCCGAGTCGGGTTTGATCACAACCGATCCCATGTGCTGTCCTGCCTTGATTACCATTGTGTTGGTGCTACTTATAGTATAATAGTTCGACGGCAGTTGAAGGAAGGAAGTAACGGTAGAAACCGGATCTTTAATATAGCCATTGGCTGCAGTCTTAAAGACAGCCAGTGTAGCAGGTGTAATCAGCGTTGGATCAAAAGCAAAAGTCACATTTCTATCCTTGGTATTTTCGACTACTCCACCAAGGGTGGCTCCCACCTCAATTTTCATCCCTTCACCTACGACAAAGGTCCTGACATCCGTCTGATACGGGAAGTAGATTCCTGATACAACGTAATCCGAAATATAATCGGGGTAACAAGCAACCATTGCTACCGTGAGAATAATAAAAGTTAAGAACTTCTTCATAATTTTTTTATTTAAAAATTTAATTCCATGATTGCCATCCTTCATTCTGTACCAGATTACTCATCCTCATGATTTCATTGTAAGGAATGGGATTGTATGGAGATTGGAAATCACGTTTCTCAACTTCAAAGTTTAAATCATATGTAAACGTTGGTGTTGCTGAGGTTTTCGTGATATTGGCACCGTGTACGGGTAAGTTAATCACAGACTTCCAATTGGCATCTGTAGTCCATCGGCGAAGATCATAGAACCTTGTTCCTTCGAAACAGGTTTCAATCCTTCTTTCATTTTTGACCAGAGCGTCAAAAGTGACCTCGGTGGACTGAGCATCAAGATATGGATCGGCAGCAGGTAAACCGTTGGTATTATCATACGTTTTCCTGACGCGTAATAGCTTAAGTGCAGCCTTTGGAGTCATTCCGTAAAGAGCTGTGTTCGGATTCTGAGTAACATGGTTGGCTGCTTCGGCAAATGCCAAAATCATGTGGGACCACCTGATCAAAAATTTGGAGTGAGTAGTAGTAGCCGGGCTCGATGCAGTCGGATTCCATCCCATGAAAACAAATTTTTTAATGTGGTAGTTGGTACGACTGTTGGTTGTTTTGGTCCCTGCCGCATCGGCACCAATATCAGTCGAAGTTAACCCGGTATTCCAGTTTCCGAAAGTATATATCACTGCACCGGTATTGTTCAGTTTGGCTTGTGCCTGATTATGGAAAATGATGGAATAAAACCTTGGATCCCTTCCGGCATAAGGATTTGCTGGATTGTAAAGGCTTAAAGGATCCGTGATAGGATAACCGTTGGCCATCGGAAACGAATTAACAAGTTCCTGAGTTGCACCGAGTTCTCCATTTGAATTACCACCGAAACCGCCGGGGTAGAACATTCGTTCCATACTGGTGTTTGCTGTGTTGTAGCGGGTTGTCATGACAATCTCAGCCGAATTTGGATTGGTCCAGACAGCTCCGGCAGTTGGGCTGAAACTGTTTGCGTTTCCCGTAACAACATCCGTTGTCATCTTGAAATTGATGACTTTCATGGCATTGGAGGCAGCGCTGTCCCAGCGGGCTACAGCATTGGTGGGATTAAACCTCGGGCTTGCCCATGTGAGGTAAACCATCGCTTTCATGGCTTTGCAGGATATTCCGTCGAAACGGCCCCAATATTTTCCACCAGCATAGACCCTATCGGCAACAACGGGTACAAGATAATCCCTGTGTGCGATCGGGAGATATTTATAAGCCGAATCACAATCGGCAAGTATCTGTGCAACACATTCATCGTATGTATTTCTGGCCAAGTTGACAACATCATCCGTACCATATACTTCTTTCACAATCGGGAAACCTAACATTTGACCGTTGGCTCCTTTTCCTCCGAACTTCTGGAGAAGGTCTAGCTCAAACCAGGCACGAAGTGCAAATGCCTCCCCCTGAAGTCTGTTTTTTACCATATCGTTCCATTTGGTATTGAACACAAACTTTGTATTGTAACCGCGCCTGTCTTTTAGAAACAGGTTACAATTCCTGATGGCCTTGTAATTGCGGTCCCAGTAGGTCTGGAAAGGATCCTGACTGGTAGGCATGGCATTAAGCGCATATCGTCTGAGAACATGGGTAGAATTGGAAAGTACAGCATCATCCGTTGCTCCGTCAAGATAAGCACCTTCATTGTCGTTGTAGTTTCTGACGTTTGAATTTACCTGATCATAACACCATCCGATGAGTCCCTGAACCAACAGTTCATTTTTCCAGAGCAATTCATCATCATAGTTTCCGTTGGGATAAGGAGTCAGGTAATTCTGACACGAAGCCAGAAAGAATACAACGAGACTAATTCCTATTATTTTCTTCGTCTTCATAATTAGCATAAATTAGAAATTGAAT
>JBAXWR010000088.1:0-26624 GCA_037128295.1 Mariniphaga sp. | reverse complement strand
CTTACATTGGCCAGAATCCAACTCCTTTAAGAAATTCATATCCTGTGTTGCGGTTTAATTTTTCGATGGTCAAAACGCAAGGGACTATCGAACAACTTAAACATGGCTTTTGCCTGAATGTCTGGGTAGCACTGGATGCCTTTATCTCAAAGTACAAAACCAGGTACGGTTTGGATGAAGATATTTCAAGAGAAATTAAAAGTCAAATTGATCCCGGGGATATGTTGCTCGTCTTTCAGAGCGAAATGAAAAGGAAGCATGTTTTCTTCTACCTGATCATCGACGAATACGATAATTTTGCCAATAACGTTTTGATAGAACACAATGCAGAGATCTATCAGAGAATCACCCATTCGGGTGGTTTTTTGCGCGATTTTTTCACCCTCATCAAAGGCATGACCGACAGTCGTGAAATTGACCGGCTCTTTATCTCAGGGGTATCACCCTTGGTTATGGCCGATGTGACAAGTGGATTTAACATAGGCGAGAATATTTCGCTTTGGCCTGCTTTTGCCTCTATGGTGGGCTTTAACAGGGAGGAACTTAAAGGTCTTGTGGACTATTATCTCCCCTGTCAATATGAAACGCTATTCCCTTTACTATCAGAATGGTACGATAATTACTGTTTCGATGAAAACCTGATTGAAAACCATATTTTCAATTCAATTTCGATTTTGTATTTTTTAATGGAAAATCTCGCGTTAAATAGGATTCCAACAAATTTGATCGACGAGAATTTGCGGACCGATTATGGAAAGCTCCGTTTTTTGATTTTGGAGGATAAAAAACTAAACGGGAATTTTTCAATACTGAAGGACCTGGTTCAAACCAAAGAAACGACCGGTCGTTTGGTCCGAAGTTTTGCCTTGAACGAAATAATTGATACAGAGAAATTTCGTACGCTTCTGTTTTACTTGGGCTTTACAACCCTAAAAGAGATCTCCCCTGCCGGAAGATATACTTTTACGATCCCCAATAAATTGATAAACACATTATTATGGGAGTATATCCAAAAATCGATAGACGAAGTATATAAATTAAAAATTAACACCAATTTTTTGGAGCAGTCTTTTACAGATATGGCATTAACGGGGACATGGAAACCCGCCCTTCAATACATACTTGACAAATTTTATGAAGCCGTCTCGGTCCGCGATTTTACTTTCCACGAAGAGGGACTGAAAACATTCCTTTTAGCATGGCTGAACCTGACAAACCTGTACGATGTAGTCAGTGAAAAAGAGAAGAACAAAGGCTATGCTGATATTTGCCTCGAACCCGACCGCAGGTTTACCGGATATGTCAAATTCGATTTAATCATAGAGCTTAAATACCTGAAATCAGAAGAAATTGAAACGGCTGAAAAGGAAGATATTGCTGTAAAACAATCTGTTAGATCTGCCTCGACACAATTGAGGCAATATGCTGCGAACAACAAATTCCAAACTATCAAAATAATTATCGTAGTCTCGACGAAGAAATTGCTTTATATGGAAAAATTGGCTTAGGTTCAGCCATGATTTACAATATTCCAGGTACATGATGAATGGATAGATTATTGTCACAAATCGAATTATTTTTAATAAGTTTGTAATATCAAAATATCAGGATCAATTTCAATATAATATTTTACCCAAAACGTCGAATACCATGGAATCTCTTCTCGGAAAAATTGCAAATCTGCCAAAAGAGTTTAAAATAGCTCTCGTTGCTCTATCTCTTGCCATTATGCCTGTAAAGACGGCGAATGCCGATATCGCATACACACCCAAAACATCAGGAGATATAGCCTCTGCATTCTTAGCTTCCCAAGAAGAAGGATACTCCGCCTTTGGGGCACTACCCCCAGACAACGAGACCGAGACCGGCACACCACCACCGCCCGAAGCAATAAACACACTAGGAGGCAGTCCCTTGGATAATTTGATAAAATTCCTAAAACCTAACATCACTAGCAAAGCAGATATAAAGAACGCAAGCGAAATAGATTTAGTGGATCTCCGCGATCTTGCCATGATGGCTCTTAAAGATCCGAGATTTCATAACCTTCCACGATTTAATCCGACCAACCTTCAGACTATCATAGACGATTGCACAACTACACTTATAGCCAAAGGACGAACCCCAGCCATAGTGACCGAACCCGCACCAGCAGATATCAAAAGGATCACAAAAAGTCTCTCTATAATCGTAGGTCAAAATGCTGTGAAAGATGTGTTGGCTCAAATCGGTACGGACGAAGAAGCATTAAAGACCGCTAAGTCTGGTCTATTAGCTGTCGCAAAAGCTGAAGTAGAAAAGGCACTCTCGAAAGAAAAGAATCCAATTATTTCTAAATGGCTCACACTCCTCATAGGCGATATAGAGAAATATCAAGGAGCGCAACAAGCTCTTGCATCGACCACCGCACCTTTACCGGTGGTTCCTGAGAAAACGGAGGCGGAAAGAATTGCGGAGAAACAAGAGCAATTAAGAATTGCAAATGAGAGAAAGAATGTTGCAATTACTAAAAATACCAATACGGAGAAGAGAATTGCTGAAAAAGACCAGGAACTAAAGCTATATCAATCACTAACTCCAAAAAAACCAAACTAATCTCCCCTCTCGCAGACTCTTTTTATCACTTATAATCTTTCGTTTGGGAACATTTAGATTACGACCCTGCCACAGGACACATTTTTACTTGACGAAAGGTCGATCAACGATGAATCCCTTACATTACATCCTACGATCCTGATGATGAAATTTCAGATCTTGTAGCTCAAGCACTCCAAGCTCCTTCTAACAACAGTGATAAATATATACCAGATAATGATAGTGAATAATTTAGACTAATAACGATAAAGATACCGATTCATCATTCTGTCAAGTACAGAGTGATTTTTTTAAGTGAACGATTTGACAGGAAAGGGACTGGGGATATACTTGTGATAGAGTAATTTATAACTCCAATCACCACTATGTCAAATATCTTTTAGAAATTGAAAATAAGGTAAATAAGGTTGATTTCTAACGATGATCCTTGGCTATCAAGGTCGAAAACAATGGAAAAATAAGGTTAATTTTGGTTTAAAAACCTAATTTTCAACCTTTTAACCTTAGTAACTGGGTTAATTGACTACCACCATTTAAAACCTTATTACCTTATTTCCATTACTTTAACTATAATAGGAAAAATATGGAATAAATCCGTTTCAAAAACCCTATTTTTGTTTTTTCCTAACCTTAATAGCTATGGGTCAAGATAGACACTTACCTTATTTACCTTATTATCTGTTTATTAGATTAATGCAATCCTTAAGAGTTTGTATTAGTGTCCGGGTGACTGGATCTAACGATTTTCGTATGGGGCAGTTGTACAAAGTCACCGGGACACCACATCCTAAAGTTTGTATTAGTGTCCAGGTGACAGGATCGGACGATCTTCGTGTGGGACGGTTGCGCAAAGTCACCGGGACACCACATCCTAAAGTTTGTATTAGTGTCCGGGTGACTGGATCAGACGATCTTCGTGTGGGGCAGTTGCGAAAAGTCACCGGGACACCACATCCTAAAGTTTGTTTTTAAGTGATCATTGCCTCCCGATCCAATCAATCCACTTCTCCATCCCTTCACCGGTTTTGGCCGACAGGGCGATAATTTCCAATTTAGGGTTGAGCTGCCGGGCATAAGCTGCGGCCTTTTCCATATCAAAATCGACATAAGGCAACAGGTCGGTTTTGTTGATGATGCAAAGGTCGGAGGATTGGAACATATACGGATATTTGATCGGTTTATCGTCACCTTCGGTAACACTGATCACTACAACCCGTTTCTGTTCGCCAAGGTCAAACATGGCAGGACAAACAAGGTTTCCCACATTTTCGATAAATAAGACTGAACCACTTGTAACCTCCATTTTTTTCAGTGCTAACTGTATCATATTGGCATCCAGATGACAACCGGTGCCGGTATTGATCTGTATTGCCGGGGCACCTGCGCTTTCAATCCTTTGGGCATCATTGGAGGTTTGTTGGTCACCTTCAATGACGAAGATTTGGCGCGTAGGAAGTAGTGCTTTAATGGTCTTCTCCAGAATGGTGGTCTTGCCGGAACCAGGAGAGCTTACTAAGTTGAGGCAAAGAACATAACGTCCTTCAAAAAATCTACGGTTTAACTCCGCCAGTAAGTTGTTCTGAGATAGGATATCCACATTCAGTTCGATCGCCTTTTTATGGGATTGGTCATGGTCATGATTGTGAGGATGCCGATGGTCTTGATCATGATCATGGTCGTGGTTGTGAGGATGCCTATGATCATGGTCGTGATCATGGTCGTAAGGGTTTTGATGATCATGGTAATGGCTGTGTTTTTCCTCCCCGTGGGTATGTTCATGGTCGTGTTCCGAAGGATGATGAATTGTGAACTCATCGTTTCCGCATCCGCAAGTATCGCACATAAATATTTAATTTATTGATTTATAACTATTTAATTATTCGGCTAAAATAGATGTCACCCTAAAATTTTCCCCTCCACTGATTTGAGATGGGAATCTGTGACAGGTAGGGCATGTGGCCATCCTTTCCTTCATCTCAAATTCCAAATCGCAGGTGCTGCACCGCCCGGTAGCCGGCTGACGGTTAATATGGAAAAGCGTATGTTCAAGTAAAGTACTCTTTGCAATCATCTCCAAAGCCGACTGAAAAGCATCGGCCTCGACACCGCTCAGGTCACCCACTTCGATCTCCATTTCAAAAATGGTTGTCACTTTATTTTTAACCACTTCGCGTTTAGCAAGTTCAATTACTTCATATGCAAGGGAAAGTTCGTGCATAAGAATTGAATTTAGCAGATTCTTGGCAATTGGTCGCCTGTAAGAACATCGATAATCCGTTTCCCACCTGTAGCCGTTTTTAAAACTACCTTACCTGGATGGTCTTGCACCACCTGTCCTATGATGGAACTTTCAATGCCAAGAATATTTTTGCGCATGATTTCCATGATCAGAGCACTTTCCTTTTCAGGAACTACAAGGATAACCTTCCCTTCATTGGCTATGTAAAGAGGATCGAAACCTAGCAATTCGCACATTGCCTTTACGCCTCGGCTAATAGGAATTGCATCTTCCTCAATTTCGATCCCGTAAGGAATTTTAGCAGTAAGTTCGTTTAAAACAGTTGCAACACCGCCCCGTGTCGCATCGCGCATAAACCTTACAGAACTGGTTTGGTCCAAAACTTCGTGGATCAGTTGGTCCAGACAGGCACAATCCGATTCGACAGGTGTTTTGAAATTGAACGATTCGCGGGCATTCATCACCGCCATTCCATGGTCTCCAATTGTTCCATTCACAATAATCACATCGCCTGGCTTAATATTTTGGGTCCTGCCTGTCATATTTTTTTGCGGCCTAACCCTTCCAATACCTGCAGTATTGATAAACAACTTATCGCATTTCCCTTTGTTCACGACCTTTGTATCACCTGTTACGATTTCCACCTTTGCTTTCCGTGCTTCTTCAGCGAGTGATTTCACAATGACCTCAAGTTCCTTTATCGGGAAACCTTCCTCGATGATCAATGAAACACTGATAAACATAGGTTCTGCTCCTGAAACGGAAAGATCGTTAACTGTACCGCAAACGGCCAGTTTTCCGATATTCCCCCCAGGAAAAAACAACGGGTCTATCACAAATGAATCTGTCGTAAATGCGATTTCGTGCGAGTCGATGGAAAGGATGGCAGAATCAGATTGATCTTCAATCCTTTTGTTCCCAAAATTTTTGAGGAACAAGTCGGCAATCAGCTCCTGCATCAGGCGGCCACCATTCCCATGGCTCAACAATATCTTGTCTTCTTTTTTCATTCCCGGTATTTAAAATAGGTAGCACAAGTCCCTTCACCTGAAACCATACAGGCTCCAACAGGGTCTGATGGTGTACATTTTTTTCCGAACAGTTTACAATCGAGTGGTGTTTTTAACCCACGTAGTATCGGTCCACAAATGCAACCTTTGGGTTCAGGGACATATGGAACGTCTATCGGAAACTGAACTTCAACATCAAATGCAGAAAAATCGGGCTTGATCTTTAATCCGCTTAAGGGTATCATACCTAAGCCGCGCCACGATTCATCCATTAGCTCAAATACCTGATCCAATATCCGTTGTGCAATTAAATTTCCTTCTTTGTGTACAACCCTTTTGTATTGGCTGTCGACCTTTGGTTGGCCAGATTCAAACTGTTCGACCAACAGGAGTATGGCCTGCATCAGGTCAACAGGTTCAAAACCAGAAACTACAACACCCAATCCATATTTGGTTGCTAGTCCTTCGTAAATAGAAGTTCCTGTGATGGCCGTAACATGCCCCGGGGCAATAAAACCATCTATTTTGACCCCATCTTCTACCAAAGCTTGCATCACAGGTGGCATAACCTTATGGGCACTCAGTACAAAATAGTTATTAACATTTTCTTTTTGAGCCTGTAAGATCGAAGCTGCCGTGGCTGGTGCTGTTGTCTCAAACCCGATACCGAGAAACACAACCTTCTTTACGGGATTATTTTTTGCAATTTCAATGGCGTCCAAAGTTGAATAGACAATCCGGACGTCAGCCCCGTTGGCTTTCTCTTTTTCCAAAGAGGTTACGGAACCGGGTACCCTGATCAAATCGCCGTAGGTGGTAATGATAAAACCGGGAAGTTTACCATAAGCAATGGCCATATCAATAAACCGCTGTCCGGAAACACAAACCGGGCAACCTGGTCCAGAAAGCAGATGGATATTTGAAGGAAGCAACGAATGAAGTCCGAAGCGGTGGATTGCCATCGTATGGCCGCCACAAACTTCCATCAACGAAATCTCTTTTTTTGAAACTCTTTTCAGCTCATCAGCAACGGCGAGGATAAGGTCCTTTTTGCGATATTCATCAATATACTTCATTTGTATCTATTTAGGACTGTTTTGCTCAATCTCATTCAGGAGACGTAGGGTTTCGGCAGCCTCCTCGGGATCTACCTTTTCGATGGCAAATCCCGCATGGAGCATCACATAATCTCCTACGGCCACATCCTCCAGAAGTAGCAGACTTGCCTTATATTCAACATTTTCAATGGCGACCACTGCACTGGGCCACTCCACACTGATCACTTTTGCTGGTATTGCTAAACACATCCTGTTGCCCTCCTTTTTGCCGCTATGGCCATTTGTCCAAGTGCGATCCCACCGTCGTTTGTTGGAACTGCACTTTGTGAGTAAACCTGAAAATTATTTTTTTTCAAAATTGATTCGGTTCCTTCAAGCAGGTATTTGTTTTGAAAAACACCACCAGATAGGACAACCTTATTAATTCCCTCCTGAAGTGAAATTGATTTCACTGTTTCAAAGATAACCGAAATAATCGTATTGTGAAATTTTACAGCGATCATTCCGTTATTTGTTCCAAACTGCAGATCATCCACAATCCCATGTATAATATCCTCCACATGGATGGTCCCGTCGAAACGGCAACTATACTGCATAAATTCAGATTCTTCCTGTTGAAAACTCATTTCCGAAGTTAAGGACGACTCCAATAACATGGGTCCTTGGGCCGGAAACGAAGCCACCTGGCACAACCTTAAAAGTGAAGCTACAGCATCGAAAAGCCTTCCCGAACTTGAGGTAAGTGGACAGTTTATCTTACGGTCGATCATACGAATCAGCATTTCAACTTTTTCAGGATCAGTTTCTTTGAGGAATTGTAGATCTATATCCAAAAATTCCCTTCCATAGATTTTGTAAAGATAGGAAACTGCCATCCGCCAGGGTTCTTCGTTGGCTAGATCGCCTCCTGGAAGTGGTAAATAATCGAAATGTGTAATTCTTTGGTAATCTACTAGATCACAAATTAGGAATTCTGCACCCCAAATATTTCCGTCATCACCATAACCCGTACCATCGAAGGCAACACCAATCACTTTCTCATCAAGTTTGTGTTCTGCCATGCAGGAAGCTACATGTGCATGATGATGTTGAACAATCACAACAGGCAAGGGGGCAAATTTCTCTGCCCTTCGTGTTGAAACGTAATCGGGATGAAGGTCAACTGCGAGCAAAGTGGGTTTGATCCTGAATAGCTGGATAAACCGCGCAAGTGTCTCTTCATAAAAGATGGTGGTTTCCAGTCCTTTTAAATCGCCAATATGCTGACTGATAAAAGCTTTATCCCCTTTTCCAACACAAAAGCAATTCGACAATTCGGCACCAAAGGCCAATATCCCATCAACATGAAGCCCCATTCTGACAGGTGCCGGCACATAACCACGCGAACGTCGGAAAACCCGCTCTTTTGCCCCAATGATCCTTACAACCGAATCATCAGTTCGATTGTAAATATCCCGGTTGTGTAAAACAATTGCATCAGTAAGTGAGGAAAATTGTCGTAAGGCTTCCTTGTTTTCTATCAGAATAGGCTCGTTACTTAGATTTCCGCTTGTCAAAACTATAGCCGAAGTGGATAAATGGCTGAATAGTTGATAATGTATTGGCATATAGGGGAGCATTGCACCAATTAGGTTCACACCCGAATTGATGCCTTTGGTTAATGTTTTTTTTATTTCAAGTAAAACAATGGGTTTTCTCCATGAACACAACGATTTTTCTTCCTCCTGACTTAACGTTGCATATTGCTTCACAGATTCAATGTCACGAAACATTACCGCAAACGGTTTGGATTCACGGTTTTTGATGTTCCTCAATTTTGTGACCGCACCATCATTAAAGGCATCACACGCCAGGTTCAGACCTCCTAAACCCTTAATGGCCACAACCCCGCCATTATCAATAATATGTGAAAGCCTCCCCAATATTTCAACTATTTCCTTTATTTCTCCCGGTTCCTTTATTTCTATTATTTCTATTATTTCAATTATTTCTTTCCCAACTAATTTATGTGGTATGATTAATTCATAATTCGGCCCACATTTGGAACAAGCAATAGGTTGGGCATGAAACCTCCGGTCGGAAATCGTCCTATATTCTTTAAGGCAATCGGGACATATTGGAAATAGGCTCATAGTAGTTTTAGCCCGGTCGTAGGGAAGGTCACGGATAATTGTAAAACGAGGACCACAATTGGTGCAATTTACAAATGGATAATCCAACCGATTGCCTTTCAACTCAATATCCTTAAGACAGTCGTTGCAAACTGCAATATCAGGACTGATCTCGGTAATCTCTTCGGAAACATTGTGGCTTTCAAGAATCCGGAAATCGGAAAAATCTTCGGTTTCGAGGAATTCTTTTAAAATATTTTCAATCATCGCAGCCTGGGGGGCTTCCTTACTTAGGGAACTCAGAAAATACTCTATTTGTTCAGCTTTTCCGGTTAACCGGATAATCACGTTTTCGTTCGTATTTTTAACCCATCCATGTAACCCATGGTTCAAAGCGATCCTATAGATGAAGGGCCTGAACCCAACACCCTGGACCAATCCTGTTACAACAAGCTGAATAGTAATATTTTTCAAAAATAGTTGAATTTAGATATGTAAAGATATAAATATTATAGCTATTTTGGCTTGCAAATTTACCAATATGTTGATCTTTATCACGGGGTTTATTGCCAGTGTAGCACATGTAGTTACCGGACCCGATCATCTAGCGGCTGTAACTCCTTTAGCCATTGATAGTCACAGGAAATCATGGATAATCGGTTTGTCTTGGGGAGTCGGTCATACACTTGGCATTCTACTGATCGGACTACTGTTTTTGCTTTTTAAAGAAGTCCTTCCTATAGAATCGATCGCGAAACATAGTGATAAAGTTGTCGGGTTCCTATTGATTGGGATCGGAAGCTGGGCACTGATCAAGATTTACATCCGCCATTCACATGGAAACCGTCCGCATACCCATTTTCATACCCGACCTTTTTTGTATGCTCATATTCATCGGCATACTCATAAAGATAGTCCTGAACATGAACACAAACACATTGGGACTGTGAAACAAAATTCGATTACAGCACTTTTCGTTGGTATCATTCATGGTTTCGCAGGGTTTAGCCACCTGTTTGCACTGCTTCCATCACTTGCATTACCGACTATTTGGTTATCAGTATCATATATATTAGCCTTTGCTGCCGGAACCATTACAACTATGGTTATATTCGCTTTTATCCTCGGGTTGGTCGCTTTTCAATCAGTCCAAAAAGAGAAACAAACCTTTCTCAAATGGTTTACCATAACAGGTGGTGTACTTGCAATTACGTTAGGGATTATTTGGATAGCAATATAGCCCCAAAATTTGATTCGATTGGAAATCGTAAGACCCTAAACTTTTATGGTAAGCAATTGATTCGATAGCATTAAACTTACAATTCCGAAACACATGATGATCACAAAAAATCCGATCATGATGATCTGGTTGGCCTCCTTGTCCTTCAGGTGGTTTCTTGACAAGAGATTAACTGGATTTACTCTTAACTCAATAATTATCAGTAGTTTATAAATCAATATCCCAACTATGATACCTAATATGGCACCACCGAGAATATCACCGGGATAGTGGACTCCTAGATAGATCCTTGTGTAAGCCACCATTGAAGCCCATGGAATAATGAAAGCAGTATAACGGCTGTTCTTAAATAATAAAATCGAGAAAGTAGCAAATGAAAATGCATTGGCGGCATGTGCTGATACAAAACCGAATTCTCCCCCTTTTTCGAAAAAGACACGAACGAGCTGACTGATTGCCGGATCGTTCGATGGCCGTAAACGTTGGATTGAGTGTTTCAATACCCCGGAAAACTGGTCGGCACAAAGAATCAAGAGGGCGATTGCAACAAAAATCAAAATAGATTTCTTATCGTATTTCTTAGCAATTATAATCAGGATCATTCCATAAAAAAGCAGCCATGTAGGTGTTAGGGTAAACAACGTCATGGTATAATCCCATAAAGGAGTATTATGGCCATTAAAGAAAAGAAGAAGTTCTTTATCCCAGCCTTTCAACAGATTAAGAAATTCCATATTGGTCTCAATTTTATGAATTTAACAACTTCCAGATTGTATCTTTTAGGGTCATGATACCACTTTCGGTAATGGAAGAAAAAAAGATATGGGGAACATCGTTCATCTCTTTGCTTATGTCTTTCATGAGGTCCTGATCCAGAAGATCACTTTTTGAGATGGCAAGAATCCGCTGTTTGTCAAGAAGGTCAGGATTAAACTGCTGGAGTTCGTTGAGCAGGATTTGGTATTCCTCATAATGGTTCTTGCTATCCGCAGGAATCAGGAATAAAAGAATTGAATTTCTCTCAATGTGGCGTAAAAACCTTAAACCTAATCCTTTGCCTTCATGGGCACCCTCAATAATTCCAGGAATATCAGCCATAACAAATGATTGGTTATCGCGATAGCCGACAATACCCAGGTTAGGAACAAGGGTCGTAAAAGGATAATCAGCAATTTCCGGCTTTGCAGCAGATACTTTTGAAAGCAGTGTCGATTTTCCAGCATTTGGGAATCCCACCAAACCAACATCGGCAAGTATCTTAAGTTCAAGTATTTTCCATCCCTCTTCAAAATCCTCGCCTGGTTGTGCAAACCGCGGAGTTTGCATGGTTGCCGATTTGAAATTTGTATTTCCCAATCCACCACGGCCTCCTTTGGCAAGAATGACCATTTCCCCTTCAGAATTGATCTCAAAAAGCACTTCACCGGTTTCAGCATCTTTGGCAATCGTTCCTAAAGGCACATCAAGTATCACATCCTCACCATCTTTACCAGTACTTCTTGATGCCCCGCCTGAACCACCTGATTCGGCATAAATGTGTTTTCTGTATTTCAGGTGAAGCAGAGTCCACATCTGTTTGTTGCCACGCAGGATAATGTGCCCTCCGCGTCCACCGTCGCCACCATCAGGTCCACCTTTGGGGGCAAATTTTTCGCGCCTGAAATGCCTCGATCCGGGTCCTCCGTGACCAGAACGGCACATTATTTTTACGTAATCAACAAAATTGGATTCCATCTTTGGATTTTAATATGAACCGACAAATGTATGTCGATATAACAAGATAACCAGAAAAGTATTTGCAATCGCACACTTTGTTTTCAGTGCAGGTGTTGATGCAATAAATTCTTCAGGTTTTCAACCGTATCTTTTAATCTGTTTGAAATTTCTTCAACCGTTCCAACCCCATGGATCAGGAAATATTTGCCCTGATTAAGGTAATAGCGGATGATTGGGGATGTTTTTTCATCGTAAATCTGCATTCTCCGCTCAATAGTTGCAATATCAGCATCGTCTTCGCGACCCGAAGTTAAACTTCTGTTACTGAGTCTTTTAATCAATTCTTCCTTAGTAACTTCAAGGCAGAGCATCCCAGCTACTTTTCTGTGATGGCTTTTCATCAGTTCATCAAGTGCAATAGCTTGCGGAACTGTCCTGGGAAACCCATCAAAAATAAACCCATTCGTGGTTTTTGGTTTTTTTATCCTGGCATCAATCATCTCGATCACAACTGAGTCGGGAACAAACTCTCCCTTGCTGATCAACTGATCGGCAAGCATCCCACGATCCGTTTTGGCTGCGATTTCTTGTCGTAAAAGATCACCAGTAGAAAGGTGTACCAAATTAAAAGTTTGCGCTAAAAAAAGCGCCTGAGTTCCTTTTCCAGCACCAGGAGGGCCAAACAGCACTAAATTAAGCATTTGTATAAAAATTTAAGGTTAATTACTCTTTTACAAGCGTATAAATATCTTTGAAATTGCGTCCACGACGATCGTAATCCAGACCAAAACCAACAATAAAATCATTGGGTATGGTAATTCCAATATAATCGAGTTTAAGATCAACTTTCAGTGCATCAGGCTTAAAGAGCAAAGTTGCAATTTTCACATCAGCAGCTCCTTTATAGATAGCCTGTTCGATTACCCCTTTAATGGTATGACCTGTATCCACAATATCTTCAAGGATAACAACCGTTCGGCCAGTAATAACTTCATTTAAACCAATCAGCTCTTTAACCGTGCCAGTTGAGTTCGTCCCTGCATATGAAGCCAGTTTCATAAAAGAGATTTCTGCATCATTCAGGTCCAGTTCTTTCATTAATTCGGCGGCAAACATAAAAGCCCCATTTAAAATGCAAATAAAAAGAGTTTCCTTCCCTTCAAGGTCTTTTTTCATTTTTTCGGCCATTTGCTTGATAGCCAATTGAATATCTCTATAAGGTATTGAAATCTCAAATTCTTTATCCCAAAGTTTAATTCTTTTCATTCGATTATTTTAATGAAACAAAGATAATTTTTCTTTTAAACAAAACAGTTATAATATTACCAAAACGACTAATTCTAAATTCTGTAAAAGGAAAAATACCTAATTTTGTCGTTTTCAAAGTTAATATAATTTTAAATTCCAAAACAATCAGAAACACTTTTATGAATCCAAAAGTAAGTATAATCATGGGTAGTACTTCTGATCTACCAATCATGGAGGGAGCGGCTCAAATTCTCAACGATTTTGAAATCCCATTCGAGATGAATGCATTATCTGCGCACCGAACACCAGAAGAGGTAGAACGGTTTGCCAAAGGTGCTTATGGACGTGGCATTAAGGTGATTATTGCCGCCGCCGGAATGGCTGCCCATTTGCCCGGTGTGATCGCTTCAATGACTCCTATACCAGTTATCGGTGTTCCGATCAAATCAAGTCTTGAAGGATGGGATGCAATCCTGGCCATCCTGCAAATGCCTCCAGGTATTCCTGTAGCAACTGTTGCGCTGAACGGATCAAAAAATGCTGCAATACTCGCAACCCAGATCCTCGCCTCTTGCGATGAAGCCTTGATGGTTAAACTTATCAGTTACAAGGAGGAACTTAAGGCGAAAATTGTTGAAGCCAATACTGAATTGTCTAAAATCAAATTTCCGTACAAAACAAATTGAAAAAAATGCTTTTTTTAATCTGATATTTCGTATATTAGAGGAGGTGATCAAAAATCAACCTCCTCTTTTTTTTAGTTGTTTTTTTCGTAAAGAAATTTGGTTTCAAGTGTTGTTTTTCACCTTGAACGAGCACAAAAAATGAATGGGGCTACTTTTAAAATTAGTATCCTAACCCTTTTTTTGTTTATCAACTTTTTTTCAAAGGGTTACTCAATCGGTGAAATAAATCAGGTTGGAGCCAGGGATGTTGCACTCGGCAATGCAACAGTTGCACTTATCTCTTCATTTTCAGTATTTAACAATCAGGCAACACTCGCTTTCCATAAAGAAGTCACCTTGGCTTTAGATTATCGCCAACCTTACCTAATAGATCGGTTTGCGATAAAATCTCTTGCGATAACTATTCCAACCCCACTTTCAATCTTCGCCTTTTCTGTTCAACAAAAAGGTATTGTCGGTTATAATGAATCGCGTTTTGGATTTGCAATGGCAAAAAAGTTGGGAAAAAATTTTTCTGGTGGACTTCAATTCAACTATTTTTTGGTAGATTTTCCGGAACAAGGAAGTAATTTGGGAACATTACTGATAGAATTCGGCGTATTATTTCAAACTAAAAACAACCTGGCTATTGGTTTTCATTTTTTCAATCCTTCAGGTGCAGCAATCGAATCACTCAACTTCCGGTCAAAAATGCCGGTTATAACGACCATCGGTATTTCGTTAAAACCTTCTCCAGACCTTTTAATCGTATCTTCAATTGCGTATGATAATGATAAACCATTCAATATCAGGATGGGTATTGAATATCAGTTTGCTGAAAGATTCTTTGTGAGGGGTGGAATCTCTGGCAAGCCGATTCGTCATTCAGCCGGTATCGGGTACAAATGTCGGAATTTTGCAACGGATGTAGCTTTTGTACATCACGAAAGCCTGGGTTATACTCCTTCCATATCGCTGATCTTAAATTTCTGAATATGAGCGTGAAGAGAACCTTGTTACTAATTTCGTTAATACTTATCTCTGCATTATGTAGTGCTCAGGTAAATGAGGAACAAAATGAGGTGGAGATCGAAAAGGTTATTGAGTCGATGGCCGAATCGGACGAAAGTGATATTGCCAATTCTGTTATTCTTGATGACCTGACGCGAAATGCCGAACATCAACTAAATATCAATCTTGCAACAAGTGAAGATCTTGAACAGCTTAACATATTGGATTTCAATCAGATTCAAAATTTGCTTGCATATAGAAAACGTAATGGGTATCTTATTTCACCGTATGAATTTGCTGCCATTGAAGGGTTTACTCCTGATCTTATCCAAAAAATAACTCCTTTTATTCTGTTTGAAGTGCCTCAGGATTCGGTCTCGTTATCGCGGAAAAAAGTCTATCAAAAGGTTATGCTAAGAGTCAAAAGTTCTTTTCCCCAGGCACAGGGCTATCAGGCCACCTCTGAAACCAAGGGTGCTGCTTATCCCGGGTTGCCCGTTTCGCTTTATGGCAGGTATCAAATTGAAATTCCCGGGAAATTTGAATTTGGACTAATTACCGATCATGATGCAGGTGAAGAGTTATTCAAAGGAAGCAACAGATATGGTCTCGATTACTATTCTGCTTTTATATCCTACAAAAGCAGCAGTTTCATTCGTCAGGTAACCGTGGGGGATTTTCTTTTGAGGTTTGGTCAGGGTGTTAGTTTCTGGACAGGATCTGGGATGGGAAAGTCCGGTGATGGCATTGGGATCATGAAATCGGGACAAGGTGCCAGGCCTTATACATCGACCGACGAAAACCGGTTTTTCAGGGGTATTTCAACAACTTTGGGTTCAGGTCCATTTAGGTTGACCCTTTTCTACTCGGATAAAAACCGGGACGCCAATATTACAACTGATGCTCAAACTGGGGTTTCCTACTTTACATCACTGCAAACATCTGGTTACCACCGTACCGCTTCAGAAGTCGAAGATGAAAAGCGTGTCAATGAACAATTAACGGGTGGTTATACTGAACTGCGGTTCAGAAAATTCAAGGTGGGGGCGTTGTTTGTTGAACAAAAATTCAATTACCTGATGGAGGCTGGAACATCACCCTATAAAGCCAAAAGTTTTTTGGGAAATGAAAACTACAACATCGGGATTGATTATCAACTTGCACTTCGCAGGATTCAGCTCTTTGGTGAAGGTGGTATTTCCCAAAGCGGGAAACCAGGGGTAGTTCAAGGTTTGGTCTGGCATGCACATCCTCAGGTTTGCTGGGCTTTTTATTTCCGGCATTTTGATGCCGGGTTTCACACCTTTTATGGAAGCTCATTGTCAGAAAGTTCAGGGAACCGCAATGAAACAGGCCTTTATACCGGTTTGCTGCTTTATCCGATTCCGAAGGTTAAGATCACCGGGTTTGTTGACCTTTACTATTTTCCATGGTTGACTTACAGTACAATGTCGCCTGGAAGTGGCAGCGATTATCTTGTGCAGATCGACTTGGCGTTGTCGAGGAAATTCTCAGGTTACTTCAAAGCAAAATATGAAACGAAGCCACAAAAAGTATCGGTATCTACAGGTGTGGCATCCGATGCTGATGAAATGACCACCAAGCTCAGGCTTCATACACAATGGAATGTCAACGAAAAGGTAACACTCCGTTCAAGAATTGAATATGCAGGATACTCCTTTAATGGAATAAATGAAAACGGTTTCCTTGCATTTCAGGATTTCTTGCTCAAACCATCTCGAAAAATCACCATTTGGCTTAGGTATGCATGGTTCAAAACGGATGGTTACAATTCTCGTATTTATACCTATGAAAACGATTTATTGTACAGCTTTTCAATCCCGGAGTTCCACGGATCCGGACATCGGATTTACCTTAACCTTAAATGGCGTCCCACTTCCCGAATCACGGCTTATCTTAAAGGAGGGTTGACCTTGCACAATGGTGCCACTTCTTGGGGTTCAGCTAACGATCTCACTTTGGGAAATAGCAGATCCGAAGTAAAAGCACTCCTCTACTTCAAGTTTTGACCCTTTATCAATAGCTGAAAAGAAGCAATATTCGTCTTTATCTATTTAAAAATCAATTTTTTTTGACTATATTTTACTTTTTAGGATAGAATTTCATTTGAAAAGCTATTTTTGTAAACTTGTTTAACCTGCTATAAGAGTAATTAAACTAATTAAATATGTTTGTTTCAAACAAATTCGACGAAATAAGGCCATATACTGACGAGGAGGTTCCCGAGATCATGAATAGGTTACTGATAGATCCGGTCTTTAACAGGGTACTTAATAATTTTTTTGGGGATGAAACCAAGATCCGGAATATCAAGGAATCGATGGTTGTAACTAAGGATGTTGAGACATTTCAACGGAAGTTTATGATCCCTTTCCTTGAAAGCATAGTGGATTCCAGTACCAAAGGAATCACTATCGAAGGTCTTGAACATCTCGACAAAAACAAGAGTTATTTGTTCATTTCTAATCACCGCGATATTGTTCTTGATTCTGCCTTACTGAATGTTCAGATGTACAAATTCGGCTATCGGTCCACTGAAATCGCTATGGGTAGCAATCTGCTTATCTATCAGTGGATTGAGGATGTATCTCGTGTTAACCGCTCATTTATTGTGAAAAGGAACATACCTGTCAGGGAAATGTTGCACTCTTCACATCTCCTTTCGAGCTACATTAGGCATACTGTAACAGAAAATGGGAATTCCATCTGGATCGCACAACGAGAAGGCCGTGCAAAAGATGGTTTTGATCAAACATCACCTGCTTTGTTGAAAATGCTGAACATGTCGAACAAACTAAAATTCAACAAAGGTTTTAAGGAGTTATGTATCGTTCCAATGGCCATTTCCTATGAAATTGAACCATGTGGTAACGAAAAAGTGGCAGAGTTATTGAAACGTCAATCTGATCCCGGTTTTCAAAAATCGGAAAAAGACGATCTTCTTAGCATGGTCAGCGGATTGAAAAACCAGAAAGGACGTATTCAGATCCAGTTTGGCATACCAATCGATATAAGAGCACTAAAAAAATTGTCAAAAGAAGGAACCATCAATGACAGGTTGAAGAGGTTGGCGGAATACATTGATGACCATATTTATATGAATTATAAGCTTTTCCCGAATAACTACATTGCTTACGACCTTTATTATAACTGCTCCAAATATTTTGATCAATATACCATTGAAGAACAAAAAGCATTTATTGAACTTACCCATCAACGGTTGAAACAGGTGAACGAAGATCGGGCAGAGGCAATGGAACTTTGGTTGAAAATGTATGCTACTCCTGTTTTTAATTACGAAAACTGTCTCAAAAAAAATAGGGAGTGAAATTTGAATCAATTATCTGGGATTGGAATGGCACATTATTGAACGATGTACAGATTGCGATTGATTCTATAAATTACTTATTGCACGACAGGAAATTGCTACCTCTCACTATAGAGCGGTATCTTGAAGTCTTTACTTTTCCGGTTCATGATTATTATGTACAAATTGGTTTTAACCTCAAAGATGAACCTTTTGAAGTGCCTGCAAACCAGTTTATTGCGATTTACAATAAAGCAGTTGAATCTTGTGGCCTCCATCCTGAATCTATACCAGTATTAAAACATTTTCAAAATCAGGGCTGCAGGCAGTTTATCTTATCGGCGATGGAGCAGAAAAATCTCGAAAAGACTGTAACGGACAATAACATTTACCACTTTTTTGAAGTTTTATGTGGTTTGAGCGATAATTATGCTATGTCTAAAATTGAAAACGGTAAAGCCTTAATAGGTCAGAAGGGATTAAACCCGGACCTTACCCTGTTGGTAGGTGACACTACTCACGATTTTGATGTTGCGAATGCAATAGGATGTAAATGTGTATTGGTTGCCAATGGTCATCAATCGAAAGAAAGGTTGTTAATGTCAGGGGCAAAAGTTCTTGACAATCTTGAAGATATCCACCATGTGATCTAATCAATTCAATATAAGCATTATAAATCTCTCATCCTGCCAGAACATCCTTAATAACTATGGGGCGATTCAACGAGATATTGAAACAATACTGGGGGTACGATGAATTCCGTGCCTTGCAGGAAGATATTATTCAATCAGTTGAAAATCAAAAAGATACACTTGGGCTGATGCCCACAGGTGGAGGAAAATCAATTACCTTTCAGGTTTATTCATTGTCGACTGAAGGTATGTGCCTTGTTATCACACCACTGATTGCATTGATCAAGGATCAGGTGGAAAATCTGCGGTCAAAAAAGATCAAGGTCCTGGCAATTTATTCCGGAATGACAAGCAGGGAGATCGATATCGCGTTGAACAATGCAATTTATGGAGATTATAAGTTTCTGTACATCTCTCCAGAGCGCATTGGTTCAGAAAAGTTCAGGGAGTACCTCGTTAAGATGAAACTTAACCTGATCACCGTCGATGAAGCGCATTGCATCTCACAATGGGGATACGATTTCCGTCCTTCCTACCTGAAAATATCTGATCTACGTACGTTCTTCCCCAATATTCCAATCCTCGCACTTACAGCAACCGCAACTCAAAAGGTTGTTGATGACATACAGGATAAATTACTGTTTAAACAAAAAAATGTACTTCAGAAAAGCTTCCGACGCGACAACCTGATCTATCTGATTAGGGACAAGGAAGACAAAATGGGTTACCTCACTGATACTATTTTGAAATCCAAAGGTACAGGAATTGTCTATGTCAGAAGCCGGAAAAAGACACGGGAAATTGCACTTATGCTCCAACAACAGAAAATTGCAGCCGATTATTACCATGCAGGCCTTGCTCCTGAATTGCGCAGCCAAAAACAAGATAAATGGATGAATGGTGAAACACGTGTAATTGTTGCAACCAATGCTTTTGGGATGGGAATAGATAAACCGGATGTGAGGTTTGTGATCCATATTGACCTACCCGACTCACTTGAAGCCTATTTTCAGGAAGCGGGACGTGCCGGACGGGATGGGAAGAAATCGGTTGCTGTTATGCTGTACAACAACACTGATAAACGGAGGTTGCATAAAATGGTCACCGACAGCTTTCCTGTACTTGAAGTGATTCGATTGGTTTACAACTCAATCTCGAATTATCTCATGGTTGCGGTTGGAAGTGGTAAAGGAGGGATTTTCAGCTTCAGGATCGAAGATTTTTCAAAACGGTTTGGATTTCAGACCAGTGCAGTTTATCATAGTTTGAAACTCCTTGAACGGCAGGAATACCTTTCCTATGTCGAGAATGTGGACAACTACTCCCGTATCCTGTTCACTGTCAGACGTGATGACCTTTATAAAATCCAAATGGGGAATGAAAACCTTGACTTATTTATTAAGCTGATCCTTAGGTCTTATACAGGCGTATTTACCGATTTTGTGAATATTGATGAATCCCTTTTGGCTCACAGGTCCGCTTTGGCCGGCGATGAAGTTTATAAGCAGCTCAAATTATTGGCGCAAATGAAGATCATTGATTATATCCCCCAGAAGAAAACCCCCGTAATCGTTTACGAAACTGAGAGGTTGGATACTTCCAGAATTAAAATCAGTGCTGAAAATTACCAGCTCCGCAAGATAAAATACCAACAACAGGTTGATTCTGTTATTGATTACGCCACAAACAATCAAAAATGCCGCAGCGTATTATTGTTAGAGTATTTCGGGCAATCGGAATCAGAGCCTTGTGGAGCTTGTGATGTGTGCAAGGGTGACCATGAATTGGGGATCAAAACAGCCGATTTTAACAGGATATCGTCCAAAATAAAAAACCTCCTTCTCTCAGAGCCATGTCAGATCAACTTGATCGTTAAGAAAATTACTGAACCCGAAACGGTGGTAGTTAAAGTTACCCGCTGGCTTCTTGACAATGGTGAATTGCTTTCAGACCCTAACGGTATCCTAACAATCACTTCATTGTGATAATAATGACTTTGCTATCGGGATTTTAATTACCTTTGTCGGGAAATCTTTAAACAACAGGATTTTTTAATGAATAAAGAACCATTTTCGGAATTGGTCTATTCGAGGAATGTGATCGAATTTGCCACAGTAGCCAACGAGTTTTGTTCGTTCATTGAACAAGTGGAACAGTTTCAACGAAAGGATTTTGTCGCACGTTTGCAGAAGTTATTTCCATTGTTATATCTGAAGGCTGCTTTGTTGCCCGAGCCAGATCTTGAAATGTCGGAAGAAGCTCCCGAGAAGTTTGTAAGTGAAGATGATTATAATTATATACTGCACAAGCTTGAATTAAAATTAGGCCAGTTTGATGCTTATTATGATGTATTTGACCCATCTATCCATTTAACCGAGGCAGCAGTTGAGGCAAATATATCGGAAAATGTGACTGATATCTATCAGGACCTGAAGGATTTTATACTGGCTTATCGGATTGGAACACTTGAAGTGATGAATGACGCACTTTGGGAATGTCGGAATAATTTTGAACAATTCTGGGGCCAACGACTGGTCAATGGACTAAGGGCCATTCACAATCTGGTTTATGGAGAGGCAGATATTGAGGAATCGGATATTCAGGCTGAGACTGATGAAAAAGATGAATAAAATTGGCAAATTTTGAAAGACAATATGAACAAGGAATTTAACACATTCAGAAAGAATATTTCCA
The DNA here is from genome assembly GCA_037128295.1 of Mariniphaga sp. Classification (GTDB taxonomy): domain Bacteria; phylum Bacteroidota; class Bacteroidia; order Bacteroidales; family Prolixibacteraceae; genus JAAFHB01. Next base: position 5,077 of record JBAXWR010000088.1, on the reverse strand, counting down.
ATGAAGATATGGCAGAATTGCCATTGTCCTTCTTTGAAGGTACTATTCATGTTGTTGAAGATCTTGAGGGGGTAACATCTGCAACAAAATATCTTGTAAAACAAACGATTATCGGATTTGATACAGAAACCCGTCCAGCATTTAAAAAAGGACAGACATTTCCTGTTTCGCTTCTTCAACTTTCTACTTCCGATCAGGCCTTTTTGTTCCGGATTACTAAAACCGGTTTGCCTGTTGGACTTATCAAAATTCTCTCATCTCCCAAAATACTGAAAATGGGTGTTGCAATCAGGGACGATATTAAAATTTTACAGAAAATTACACCCTTCAAACCTGCAGGATTCATTGAATTACAGGATTTTGTAATGAACTGGGGGATTGACAATTTTAGTCTTAAGAAATTATCAGCCATTGTTTTAGGTTTTAGGATATCCAAATCGCAACGACTGACAAACTGGGATGCCCATGAATTGACCGAACAGCAACTGATTTACGGGGCTACGGATGCCTGGGTTGCCTGCGAAATCTATAAGCGGTTAATCGTTACTCCCAAGGAAAGGGATACTACTAAAACGGATAACGAAATTGTGGATACTGTTGACTTGGCAGAGCAAACCCAATAACATCTCAAACCTTCTATAAAGGTTTAAAAAACTGCGAATCTATATTTTAGCATGTCGAATTTTAGCAAGGTCATTTTAAAAAAAGGGAAAGAAGAATCCCTACTCAGGTTTCATCCCTGGGTTTTTTCAGGAGCCATCGACCGGATCGAAGGGAGTGTTGAGGAAGGCGATGTGGTGACTGTTCATACATCGGACAATCGTTTCCTTGGAATCGGACATTGTGCAATTGGTTCTATTGCAGTCCGGATCTTTTCATTTCAGGACGTAATCCCCGACATAAATTTCTGGTGCCTTAAACTTAATGCAGCTTATGAACTTCGCCAAAGGATAGGCCTTACTTCGTTAAAAGGAACAAATGTTTTCAGGTTGGTCCATGGAGAAGGAGATGGGATGCCTGGATTGATTATCGACTTTTACAACGGAACAGCGGTACTTCAAGCTCATTCAGTGGGAATGTGGCTGATCAGAAATTTGTTGGCTGAAGCCCTTCAGATTACTTTAGGCAATCAGCTTAAGGCAATTTACGATAAAAGCAGCAAGACCCTTCCTTTTAAAGCCTCCATTGAACCTGTCGATGGATATCTGTTGGGTAAAAATTCGACACAGGAGGTGCTGGAAGATGGTAACCGGTTCCTCGTTGATTGGCAGGAGGGGCAAAAGACCGGATTTTTTGTCGATCAACGTGAAAATAGAAAGCTACTGAGCCAATATGCTTTTAGGAAAGATGTTCTGAATATGTTTTGTTACACGGGTGGATTTTCATTTTCAGCCATGCGCGGGGGAGCAAACCTTGTCCATTCTGTCGATTCTTCCGCTAAAGCAATTGAACAGACCAATCAAAATATTGAACTTAATTTTCCGTCCGATCCCAGGCATACTGCTTTTACAGCCGATGCTTTCGATTTTATGCACGATATTAAGGACAAATATGATCTGATCGTATTGGATCCTCCCGCCTTCGCCAAACATAAAAATGTATTGAATCAGGCACTTCAGGGCTATAAGAAATTGAATAGCAGGGCTTTTCAACAAATTCGCCCCGGCGGTGTTTTGTTTACGTTCTCCTGTTCCCAGGTGGTGACAAAAACCAATTTTCGCGAAGCAGTGTTTTCGGCTGCAGCACTTTCGAAACGGAATGTCCGGATTTTGCACCAGCTTTCGCAACCAGGCGACCATCCAATCAATATATATCACCCTGAAGGTGAGTATCTTAAAGGATTGGTCCTATATGTTGAATAACAGAATGATTGTAATTTAAATAATTAAAAATTGAAATTCAAAGAATTTGATTTTAGTCCCCAGATCATGGAAGGTCTTGACTCCATGGGTTTTGAGGAATGTACTCCCGTTCAGGAATTGGCGATGCCAGTGATTTGGGAAGGGAAAGATTTGATTGCCTGCGCCCAGACCGGGACAGGAAAAACGGCAGCTTATTTATTGCCTGTTTTAAACCGGATCAGCCTCAAGCACAATGAAGGTATAAATACTTTGATCATTGCCCCGACACGTGAATTGGTTCTGCAAATCGACCAGCAGATTGAAGGTTTCTCTTATTTTTGCGGTGCAACTTCGCTTGCGGTCTATGGAGGTGGGGAAGGTGCTGCATTTGACCAGCAGAAAAGTGCTCTCATCCAAGGTGCTGACATTATTGTGGCTACTCCGGGAAGGTTGTTGTCGCACATTAACCTCAAATATGCCGATTTTAGCACCATTAAGCATTTGATCCTTGATGAAGCCGACAGAATGCTTGATATGGGTTTCTTCGATGACATCATGCGGATTGTTCGTGAACTACCATTGGAACGGCAAACCCTGATGTTTTCGGCTACCATGCCATCCAAGATCAGGAAACTCGCAGAAAGTATATTGCGTAATCCTGAAAGTGTGAATATTGCTATTTCTAAACCTGCGGAGAACATTATCCAGGCGGCCTACATGGTCTATGAACACCAAAAAATCGCACTTTTAAAAAGCTTACTGAAGGGGAAAACAGATTACAATAGTGTTCTTATTTTTACGTCACGAAAGATCAACGTTAACGGTATTGTCCGCGAATTGAAAAGGATGGGTTTTAAAGCCGACGGCATGTTGTCTGACCTGGAGCAAAAAGAACGCGAGGAGGTAATGCTAAGGTTTAAAAATCGCGAAACACAAATTCTCGTTGCTACCGATATTGTTTCAAGGGGAATTGATATTGATGGGATCGACCTTGTGATGAACTACGATGTGCCTCGTGATCCTGAAGACTATGTCCATCGTATCGGGCGTACTGCCAGGGCACAAAGTTCAGGGGTTGCCATAACATTGATCTCGGATCTGGATCAACATAATTTCAAGAAAATTGAAGAGTTGATTGAGCGTGAAATTATAAAAATTCCTCTTCCTACCGATTTTGGTGAAGCTCCTCTTTATAATCCAATAAGTGGGAGGCGATTTGGCCATCGTCCTTCCGGAAGAAAAAACGACCATCCCAAACCGGGAGTTGCCAATAAGAAGAAGATTTTCAGGCACCGCGACAGGGGAAGCCACCAAGGTCACCAGGCAGATTAAGCTATTTTACAGCGTCTGCTTTCTATTCAATCAATAAAATCTGAACATCGTTAAATAAAAAAAGGCCCGCTGAAATTCAGCAGGCCTTCGTTGTAATACACTAAGAATGTTTATGCCGGAGAAATTGCTTCCGTTGGACAACAATCTGCACATGAACCGCAGTCAGTACAAAGATCAGCATCAATAATGTAGATTTCACCCTCGGAAATAGCTTCTACTGGACACTCGTCAATGCAAGTTCCGCAAGCAATACATTCATCAGAAATTTTGTAAGCCATAACTAAATTGATTTTAAACGTTTATGATAAATTCTTAATTTTCAATTTGCACTGCAAAAGTACAAAGAATGGACAAAAAAAAAATTCTATTGGCTATTTTTACTCCGTAAAAATAATTTTTATTTGATATTGGTAAAATAGGTGCAGTACACATGTAAACCACAGGCCTCACATTTGGGTTTCCGGGCTACACAAACATACCTTCCATGCAGGATAAGCCAGTGGTGAGCAATTGCAACCATCTCTTCAGGAATATATTCAACCAGTTGTTTTTCAGTCTCTAGTGGGGTTTTTGAATTAACAGATAACCCTATTCTTGCCGAAACCCTGAAAACATGGGTGTCAACAGCCATTGCCGGTTTGTTAAATACAACAGAAGCAATAACATTGGCTGTTTTACGGCCTACACCGGGAAGTTTAACGAGCTCATCGACCTCATCGGGTACGATGCCACCATAATCTGACATCAGTTTCCGTGCCATCCCCACCAGATGTTTCGCTTTATTGTTTGGGTAGGAGCACGACCTGATGTATTCAAAAACCTCATAAGACTCCACCTCTGCCATTTTTTCGGGAGAGGGAAACCGTTGTAACAATTCCGTTGTAATCAGATTTACCCGTTTATCGGTACATTGCGCCGACAAGATCACAGCAACAATTAATTCATACGGGCTTTTATATTGGAGTTCAGTTTCGGCTATTGGCATATTTAGCTTGAACCATTCTATGACTTTTTCAAAGCGTTCTTTTTTGTCCATCTTACAATTTTACCTGATCAGAAAGCAGCTTTTGTGGGGAAATCCTTTACCGTATCATAAAAATTTCGCATTAACTTTATCAATAATTTGTCCACGTCAATTTTTTCTTTGACAATCCAATCTTTCATTTCCTTATCCACTGGCAAAGAAGCTTTTATATTCCATGTTAGCTTACCTGTTTCAAAATCTTCTTGCATTATGTCCGGATCGTCGCTAAAATCGATAGAATTGTCATTGTAGTAAATCAGTTCTTCTGGAACGTTAATTTTGTTTTTCCCCAGGAGAATTGCATTTAATGCTTCTATTTTTTCTTCATTGAACACGACTTTATATGTCGAAATATCTTCATTTGCTTCAAGCATTTTTATGGCTTCCACCTGATTTAGTATTTTGTAGTCCATTGTTATACCTTATTAATTATTGTACTCAGTTCTTTCATTACCACTTGCTTTTCTCGCCGAAATTAGCCGGGTGATTTTATTTCGATCGGTATAAACTACCGAAATAATGCTACCATAAATCTTACCAATAATCTTCCACCGTAGTTCGCCATAATCCTTTCGTAAGTCAGGTGCAATCTTATTATTCTCATCCTTAAAAACTTCTTTGGCATCATTAAAATCAATTCCATGCTTTTCGTTATTTGACCTATTTTTGTTCTCGTCCCACTCAAAGTCCATATTACTTTGTTTTTACAAATTTAAGAATTTTATAGGCTCTGTATATCTTTTATTAAATTCTTTGCAATGTTGGGAATGAAATTCAGATGATCCTTTTTGTCATTTTTCGTGCTATTTTTACGACCGCAATTAAAACAGTATATGATCACATACCTGCAAGTAGAAAATTGTTCGAAATATTGGGGTGA
>JBAXWR010000087.1:0-26655 GCA_037128295.1 Mariniphaga sp. | reverse complement strand
ACTAGTGGTTGTCAGTAAATCTGCTTCTGGTCCCGGGGGTAGTCCATTTGGTGCAATGGCAGCCTGGGGAAATGCAAAAATCACCTATTCCGGTAACGCCGCTCCTAAAGCATTGGCTTTAAAATCCACAGGAGACGAACCCATAGTTTTTACGCCTAAAGAAAGTGACCTTCCAAAAATAAATTATCCCAAAGTAATTGGGGCAACTCCCGAAAAACCTTTCATTTTTACTATACCCGCAACTGGTAAGAAACCGCTACTGTTTACGATTGACAAATTACCAGAAGGATTGAAATTGGATAAAAGCACAGGAATTATTTCAGGTACGTCTCCTTCAAAAAAAGGAAGCTATCCATTGAACATTACGGTAAAAAATAGCCTCGGTGTAGCGAAAGATAAAATTGAACTGAAAGTTGGGGATTTATTGGCACTTACACCTCCAATGGGCTGGAACAGTTGGAATGCCGGAGGGATGTCTGTCGATCAGGTAAAAATCCGAGCGGCAGTCGATGTAATTTCAGACAAACTACGTGGCCATGGCTGGGGTTTTGTGAACATCGATGATGGTTGGCAGGCGGATAAACGGACAGATGACGGCGAATTGTTTACCAACCAGAAATTCTCCGACATCAAAGGGATGAGCGACTATATCCATTCAAAAGGGTTACGTTTTGGGATTTATTCCTCTCCCGGCCCAAGAACCTGTGGACAGGCTTTGGGAAGCTACCAGCATGAACTTCAGGATGCCATAACCTGGGGAAGCTGGGGCGTGGACTATTTGAAGTATGACTGGTGTTCGTATAGGAGTATTTCCGCTGGCAATACACTGGAAGAGTTGGAAAAACCCTACAAAATCATGCAGGATGCCTTAGCCAAAACAAACCGCGATATCGTTTACAGTTTGTGCCAATATGGAATGGGGGATGTATGGAAATGGGGCCCTGAGGTAAATGGAAACCTGTGGCGTACAACCATGGATATCACAGACAATTGGAAAAGCATTTTGAACACCGGTTTCAAGCAGACAGAAAATGCCGACTATGTCAACCCTGGGCATTGGAACGATCCTGATATGCTCGTTATCGGCTCAGTAGGCTGGAGCGCAAAAACGCTTCCAACCAAACTCACAAAGGACGAACAATATTCACACGTTTCTTTGTGGTCGTTGCTTTCATCACCATTGTTGATTGGATGCGACCTGACAAAGCTCGATGACTTTACTTTAGGTCTTGTGACCAACGATGAGGTGATTGGGGTCAATCAGGATATTTTGGGCCGTCAAGCCAAGCTGATTACAAAAGGTGACGATTACCAGGTTTGGGCCAAAGACCTTGCTGATGGCTCTAAGGCAGTCGGAATTTTTTACACAGGTGCTACAGATGGTGGGGAAAAAGATCCGGTAAAAATGATCAACTGGGACCAACAAAAAGTGGATACTTCAAAACTGATCAGCCTTGACTTTACAACCTTAGGATTAGCAGGAAAACAGATCGTCCGCAACCTTTGGTCACAAAGGGATTTAGGCACATTCGATGGAAAATTTGAAACGAAAGTTAGCCAACATGGGGTGACTTTGGTTAAGTTAACTGCAGCAAAATAGGGATGGGCAAGTTTGCAGGGTATCTACACAGGTAAGTATAAAAGGGAAAGGACTTCAGGTTAAGTATTCGACCGCCTGAAGTCCTCTATTTTTTCTATAATCTGTCAACCAATGAAATATAGGGTTCTTTCCCTGCAAATACAATTGGAAGTTTTATGATATTTTCAATTTGGTGATCCTCTAATTCACTGAAATACTTATTATTATCAATTTGATCCTTCGCTTCGGATATTGTGTTGTTGATCCGTTTGACGAAGTTCCCTTCCTTTTCGCCCTTGTTTCGCGTAATTTGCTTAATTTCCATAACAATCCCAAATTTCGATTTGTCATGTGGGATCAATAAAATATCATATCTTCCTTCACCACTTTCCCTGTTTGACCGTATTACATAATCGTCGCCTATAATCGCAAGTAAACCAAGCACATATGCCTGATAAACATTTTCCGGCTCGCCTTGTGTGTCAAAATAGCTAAAAGTATCGCCTATGATTTTCTTAAATCCGACCTCAAATTTCCCGATCTCATTATTGGTTAACCAATTGGTAGTTTCGATCAGCAACGATTGTTTTAATTTAATGTCAGTATTCAGCCAATTTAGGATTGTATCCTGAAAAACAGTTTTGATTTCATAATTTGGTATGGCCAATTCATAACTTTTCCGACCGGTTTTATTAATAGCAGTCAAATAGCCGCTAAAAGTAAATAATGACCAAACCAGTTCTTTGTTGATGCCCAAATCGGCAAAAACGAAATTCTCGTCAATCTCTTTTTCAATTGTTTCATTGTTGATCAGCTTTAAAAGACTTTCCTTGATGATATCATCTTTTCTATCCTTTAATTGATCTTTCAATAAATCGTTTGAGCTCGTATTTACCCAAAAGGTCTTAAAACCACCCGCAAAATCCTGAACATAGTTAAGTATCGACCAGGGATTATAGATATCTCCAATATTTCCAAATTTGTATCCATCATACCATTTCTTTATCAGCCCATAATCTGTCGTTACTTTGAAATCGATCAATATCTGTTTAATCTCCAATTCGGTAAAACCAAATTTATCCGAAAATTGATTGTCCAATATCGTATAAACGTTAACATTATTTAAACCGGTAAAGATACTTTCTTTCGAAATTCTCAAAATCCCGGTAATGATGCCTTTGTACAGATATTTATTGTCTTTAAATGCGCCACTTAACAAACTGCGCATAAACAAAATGGCTTTATCATAGAATTTTGCATGTCCGGCCTGGATTGGAGTATCGTATTCATCGATTAGGATGACAACTTTTTGGTTATAAAACCTGAACAGGAACTCGCTCAATTTTTTCAGGCTTCTTTTGTAGGTCGATTTTTGAGCCTTTTTATGAATGATATTTGAAAAATCTTGTTTTTCATTTTCTGCTAAAATACCGGTTTCCAGTAAATATTGATGGCTTGTGTATAGATCGACTAGTTCATCAATGATAAGTTCCAAGCATTCAGTCCAGTTATCGTCTTTTGCATCCTTAAAACTCAAATAAATTACCGGATATTTTGCATATTTCCCCTTAATATCGTCCTCGGTTTTCCAAATTTTCAGATCTAAAAATAGGTTTGCTTTATCGGATTGGTTGATGTCAAAATAATAGTGCAACATGGATAAATTCAAGGTTTTGCCAAAACGTCGTGGGCGCGGCAATAAAATCACTTGTTTTTGTGCCTTGATTACTTCTTTTATCAATAATGATTTGTCAACAAAATAGTTGTCGTTCTCAATCACACTTTTAAAATCAGAATTCCCCAAGTATAATTCCTTCATTTCCCTTGATATATAATCCGCAAATTTACAGCAATTTATCCCTTAATGGCCAACCAATTTCAGCCTTTCATCAAAATAGCTAAAAACCTTATCCTGTTGTAATTTTTGATCCGTATAGCGATTTTTGATCCTGTTAAAGACCAATTTATCAGAGGCATATACATCACTATGTCCAATCACATACTTAGCGGTCATGATCCTGGCACTGTCACATTCGGCTTCCGATTTGAACCAAATCGAATAATGATTTTCGGGCTTTCGGATGGTTTCGGTACAAATCCGTAATGCCCTGTTATACAGGCTATCCCTATATATATGGGTAAAACCTGACAATTTATGCTGAAAACCTATTTTCTGGTTTAATTGCATACTATCGTTAATACACGAATCGATGAAACTGTTCGGAGATAATTTATAATTTGCCATTAACCGGAATATTTTCGATTTTTTACCAGCCAAATCCGATGAAGGTACAGAACAAAGGGTGGTAAAAGCCTTTTCAAACTCAATGCTGTCTATTTGTTCGTTTTGAAGATATCCGGCCATTTGGAGTGAAAAACCGTTCACCGGACTTCCGGCATAGTTGTATGAATGAAGTTTATCGCAGAAGTCGCGCAGGTCGGCCAACTGCATCCTATAGTCGGAATAATAAGCCGTATCCAATTTAACCAGGCTTTTTGATGTCAGATCATTAATGAAAATTGCCTCCTGATTGGATATTACCGAATCTTTCAATACTTCATTCAGTGCCTGTTCAAATTTATTTTTCGTAAATACAACCTGGCTGACCTGACTGTCCATGATCAGGCTGAATAAATTCATCAGGCTCTCCCTTGCATTTTCACGTGCCTGATGAATGATGCCACTGTTGATCGCCTGCATCCGCAGGTTTTCGATACAAGCCTTTTTCACTTTAACAGCTTCTGCAAATGGATTGTCGAAACTGCCTTTTTGTTTGATCAGTTCAAAGCCTTTTACCTTATTGGGAATAAACCATGGATTAATGTCGCAATCCAATATTTCAGGTTCGCAATGCTTAATATAAAGGGTCTTATTCCCTGAGTTGTAAAAAATATCATCAGGTTTAAGCTTTCCAAAATCGATCCCTGCCTTCACCCATCCTCTACCAATATAAACAATATTCTTCTTCAATTGCTTGAAGTCGTTTTCACCTTTTTTAATTACATAGTCCGAAAAACCGCTTATGATACTTGTCTTCTCAATTTTAAATCCATTTTCGGTAATTTTACCTTTATCGAACAGTTCCCATAATATATCCTTTTCGTCATATTTTTTTTGCGATTTTACAAATATCAATTCACCAAGATGTCCCAATAGCAAAGGATAAAACTTGCTATGGGTAATCCATGGAAAGTGTTGCTCCAAACGCTTTTCAATGTTATTTTTTCTTATCCCATCAAAAGTAAACCAACCCGGCTTATCGGTTTTCCGCAAGGAATCAAAAGAAACGAACAGATTCTGGAACAATACCTGACCGTTTTCATTGATGCTCCCAGGATCCAGGGATTCAGTATAACTTTCAGCTAAAGAAGCCATTGCTTCACCATAATATTCAGCAGTAATCAATTGGCCTATTTGCCTGATGCTTTGAACTGAGACAGGCGTATTTCGAATATTGATCCCCGTATTGAATAACTTAAGTGGATCAAAAATTACAAAAGCAACGATGATAGCCGCCAGGATCAACGCATCGATGATGTAACGAAAATTTCTAACAAAGAATGAAAATATCATAATTACCTCCTGTTTTTATCTTTAAACATCAGCGAATCTACAGACGAAGGCTTGTTCACGACACCGTCGAGTTCCAGGCCATCCTTAAATTCCAGGTAAATCTCAGTATATCCCAAACTGCGTAAAAGTGTTTCGAGCAAAGCCCTGGTTTTTTGTTTTGTTGCATCTTCGATACCCAAATAGGGAATAACCTCCCTGATTTTAAGTTCTGCATCTTCGAGGATATTGTCATAATCCTTGATTGAAAACTTGTTCATAAAGGCATCTTCTGTAATCGATTCATCGATTACCACTTTATCAATGGGGTACGAGAAGTTAAGGATTTCCACATAAGGTAAAACGATCCTGATGGATTGACCATTAATCTCGACATCACTTTTCTTCAACTTTTCCAGATCAATGCCAGCCTTTATGATCGCTTGCGTATTGGCAACAAATATAGCCTCGTTGAGTTCGATCACCCAAAGAAAGGTTTTTCCCTTTGTTGCAACAACGGCTTTGTTCAACGTGAATTCTGCCGTGGCCAGCTTGGAGGCTTTCTGGATTTTACTTACAACTAGTCCCCCATCAGGTTTGTGGCATGAAATAAATTGAACAGCTATGAATAAGACGATGATAACATAACGCTTCATCTTAGATAATTTTAAGGTCAAATTTATCTGGCATCATAGCGTACAATTTGACAAGTGTATTCTTGCTTTCAATGATGTCACGCACGTTGTCCTGATTAATATCTTGATAACCAGATCCAACAAGGATACACCCCTGAGTCTGGGTATAGTAATTGCCCGAATGGATCAATATCATGGAACGGTCGGGAACATTCAACAATTGGAAATGCGTACCATATTTGTCACTGGTCCGCTTGACAACTGAATAACTACCAGTTGGGATACAGCTTATCGAGCGTTGGTTATTCAACCAGGGAAGTTCAAGCGTTTTGCAACTGAAAATCACGGTGTCGTTTTCAGTTGCCACAAAATCTCCAAGGATTTGTTTTGGTTCAAATTCCTTTCGGGTCAATGTTGCCGTTATATTGCTATTCATTCGAATTGAAAAGTCATGGTAAGCCTGTTCCAGGTTCACATCGTACTTGTTTGTGGCATAACCTGGGCCATTGTACGCACGGGCGAAACTAGCCCAATCTTTAGCCTGCAAGTAGGAAAAAAGGCTCTTACCCTTATAGACCGTATTGGAAATAAAACTGATAAAAGCTTTAAGATGTTCTTGTTCCGATTTCTTATGAGCCTCCACAAAATCGGAAATGGTTTTCCCCTTAAACCCAGCAGCCTCAAAGTTCTCGCCCAAAATCTGGAATTTTCCCCATGAAGTGGCTTTGTACGCTGAATCTCTATCGATCAGGATTGCCTTATCAAGGCGCAGGTATTCCTTTTCCTTTCCGAGATAATATTGCTTTGTCCAGTTCTGATAAACAATATCGGGATAGTTGGGAGCATAGTATTCAGGCCCTTCAGGGATTAATCCGTCTGCCTTTTTCTTTGCCAGATGCTTCCAGAAAATGTGTCCTTCAAATAGTATTTTAGGCTGTCCATTAGCAAGAAACCCTGATCCTCCTGACTCTACTTTAATAACAGACTGCATGGCTGCAGGTTCCAGATTAAGTATCTTACACTCTTCTTCGATATCATCGTTATCGAGCATTTTGTGCCCAATGGTCAGGTTGTTATCCTGAATACTTACAGTCTGGATTGGCTCAGCTTCCTCAAGAATACTGGTATCCGGCACAACCTGTTTAACAATATTGCGTACTTCAGGAGCCTTGTTGTCCATTTGGTCAAACTCAGAAACAGGTGATGGAACAGAATCCTGACTTAATAACGGAGTATCTGAATTTCCAGAATTTGTTTCATTAAATCTTTTCTGTATGATTCCCCCTTTCTTCTGAAGGATCTCCAATGACTTTGATCCAAAATAGAAGGCAATCATCATTAAGAAAGCAGTTTTGAAAAACTCGAAATTGTCATAGATAAAACTGTTCCCCTCCTGAATACTTGAACTTCCCATGGAATAAATAAACAAGGCCAATCCGCCTATCATCAAGGTCAAAGCAATACTCCCCCTTATTGTTCCCGGAGGCAAACCAAGGCTTTCACTCTGGTAAAGATTATCTGTGGGTCCCGAATACTTTCTATCTATCGTTTTATCCAACTTAACCGACTCGTCTTCGCTGATTTGCTTCTCTTTAAGTTCCGCCCAGCTCTCGTTGGTCAGCCCCAGATTAATGTTATAAAAATATACTGCCCATGCCAGATAACCGATCAACAATCCCAACCAGATCAAAATCAGGTTTATGGCAACAAAACTATAAATCGGGATATTTCCAAATGCCAATTGAAAAGTCGCCACAACAATCATCAGAAGGATCAGTAAAATGATCGTCAAAATGGCACCAAAGAATATTTTATTCAGTGTGCGGACTGAGTTTTTTGCATCATCAAGTAATTTTCCCATAACATTGGATTTTGATGTTAAATAATATTGTTCTGAATATTTGTAACGTTTAAATTTAATATTTTAAATCAAACAGTAAGTTTACCGGAAATAATCCGGATTGAAAACCTGAAGTGATGGTTGCTTTTCACCCTCCAATATATGCGCCAATTGCTCAAATATGGTATTATATACCTGTCGTGGATCGTTAGTGTCCCTATTTTGGTCAACCGAAAAACCAATATCCTTTTCCGACAAGTTGCCATTGGTTGAGATCACAAATGATGATGTAAAAGCCCCATTCGACAATATAATTCTATTTTGTTGTATATTAAGCGAATAAACCCCAATACTATTTGATGAATTTTCATTTGAAATCCCAATAAATTGTCCTTCAACGAAAATCAATCCCAGGATTCTGTTTCCATTCCTGGAATAACGATAAATCTGCATAAACTCTTTTTCAATTGTGCTTTTTTCTACAGGATCACCTGATGTTTGCTTTTTTACAAGGGTTTTTATCTTATCGCCAGTCCATTCAAATGACCGTTGAAAAAAGGCAACTATGATTCCCAAAAAGCCGACTACCCAAAGCCATATTTTTTCAACAATCTCAGGACTAATCATATAGAGGGCAATAAGTGAAAAACCAACTGCCAATAAAATGACAACTATAAATCGTTTCATGGTTATCGAATTAATATTCCAAAGTTAAACAAATAACGATCAATTGATATGAAATGTTCTAGTGCTTAGGATTAATCTGGACTCCTTGAAAAACAGAGTTAAAGGCTTAGCATTATACTAATATTAGTCTTTCAGGATAATTTCAATTATTTCCTCTATTTCTTTTTGATCGGGAATGTTGGTATTCCCCACATAATAATATTCAAATACGAATTCCCCCAATTCATTGCATTTATTAATCCCTAACTCAATTAGAGTTCCTACGGCAACATCCATAGGCACTAAAACAGTAAAACCCATAAAGATTTCTGAAAAATCAATGTTTTCAACGATAGAATTTAAAACGCTGCAAATCATCTCAAATTCACTCTTGATTACATCTTTTTGTATTTGCGTAAATGAAGCTCCTATTAATGGTAAAACAAAAAAATAATATCTCATCCTGTTCCCATGCCCTCCAAGGCCACTCGAAATGTAACCAACACTCTCATCCATAATGGAACTTTCGAGAAACATCCGACACTCTTGTAAAGCTAACAAAGTCCAATGTTTCAAGTCATTGTCAGGACTATGACTATATTTCTCGATTTGCCGGCAAGCTTCAATTGTTCCAAGATGTGCCAATAAAACCAATATCTTTTTTCTTGCTTCGATTGGCAGTTTTTTTTCAATCAAAGCCCGTCCTAAATTAATGGTTTCTTTATCCGACAGTTTTCCCCTATCAAAGGAGTGTGAATAACCCGCATACTCATTTAGTGACTCTATATCAATGCCCTCTTGCAGAATTTCGAAATTTTCAGGAATACCCACCGACATTTTTTTTAAGTTTTCATCCGATTTTTCCATGGTTATATTTATTGATCGCGTTTTAATTGGACAATTACATTATTGTTCGAAGTCTTGAATATGTTAAAAATCACAGTAAAAACCACAATCGCAGAGGTGGTTATCGTAACAATCGCAAAAACAGGCCAGTCCATATCAATTTGAAAACTATAATTCGAAAGCCAGTCTTTCATGATTACAAAGCCGAGTGGCAATCCAACAAGGATACTGATGATCACAACACGAAAATAGTCTTTTAACAGATGGGAAAGAATAGTCCGGCTGTCGGCACCAAATGTTTTTCGGATGGCGACCTCTTTGATTCTTTGGTTGTTCATAAATACGGATAACCCAAATAATCCCATCGAGGAGATAAGGATAATTAAAACCGTAAAAACTGTTAGAAGCGTAATAAATTGAATATCTGACCTATAAATATCATCCACGAGGTCACTGATTAACGATATTTCATAGGGTGAGTCCTGAAATTTCGCTGAGAGTAAATTTTGAATAATTGAAACCGCCTCCTTTTTCCCATCTACCTTAATTAATATTTGTGATATGCTCCTGCCATCCACCATTTCAAACATTACAGGTGGAATAGTCTCTTTCAATGATGACACATTAAAATCTTTAACCAAACCGATGATCTCCTTTTCCTCGATCCTTTCACCAATTGGATTAGTAAAATTAAACTCTTTAGCGGCTGTTTCATTGATGATGATATGGTTCTTTTCAGGATGGAATGATTCAGAAAACGACCTTCCCGCCAACAACCCAAAACCAGCCGTCTCAATATAATTATAATCAACTAAAAAGACACGAAGACCAGTATATCCATCGTGGTTGGATTTATTTGGGACCATGACCAATTCAGGCTTTGTGAACAACCCCGAGTATGCCCCGGAAAAACTCAGAAACTTCGTTTTAGTTTTAAACTGGTTTTTAAAATACTCATAATCCTTTGAAAACTCTGGGTCACCAGAATTGATTGAAATCAAATTTTCTTTGTCGTATCCAATGTTTTTATCTATCCCGAACCAGGTTTGTTGATAAACAATGCTAACACAGAAAAGAAGGACAACAAATGAAATGGTCTGGAAAACAATCAAAGTTTTGCTCAGGTAATATTTTTTCTCCCCCTGAAGAAAGTTGTTCCTTAATAAACTGACAGGTTTTAGCGATGATAAATAAAATGCAATGTAACTTCCGCCCAAAACACCGGTAATCATTAATATCAGAAATGTACCAAGCACGAATCGCCAATTAAGAAATAACGAGGCTGATAAATGGATATCAAATATGTTTCCGATTAAGGCGGTAAACAAAGTGCTAAGAATTATCGCGAAAGGCAACGAAAGCAAAGTGAGAAGGATCGATTCTCCCAGAAACGACGCAAACAAACCTTTGGCAGATGCACCATGGGTTTTCTTTATTGCAATCTCCTTGTTTCTTGTCATGAAACAAATGTTCGAAAGAATAACATAGTTCCCACAAGCGACTAATAGCAATAAAATAGCAATCAACGAAAAAACATATAGGTTCCTAAGATTTCCTTTAATTTCGGGGGGCGAATCCTTGAACTGAGACGAGTGTAAATAGGAATCCCTTATGTTCTGAAGTTGATAGGAAGTATTAAACGTAACGTCACCTTCTTTTGGTATTTGACACTCAAGCTGTTCAGGTTTGATTTCAGGCTTTAACTGAAGAAAGGTTTGATAATTCCCCGACATCTGACGGGTATTTGTTCCCGTATAAGCAGCACCTATCTTTCCAATTAAACCTGTTTGGATGGTCGAAGAAATGGGAAAATCCTTGATAATAGCAGAAACTATGAGTTGTATCTTTTCCGATTTATACTTTAAATCCAAGGTTTCACCAATTGGGCTACGGTTTCCAAAATATATTTTTGCAGTACTTTGAGTTATCAGTACACCATTCAGGTTGTTTTTAAATAGGTTAAAATCGCCCTGGACCAGACCAATGGAAAATATATCGACAAAACCATCATCCACCAAAAGTAGTGATTTTTGTTTGATGTAACTGTTATCCAGCTTAATAAACAGATCACCCATGTAATTTGCAAAGTCAAAGATCCTGGAGCTGTTTAAAATGCCGGGGTATTTCGATTTCAATTGATCTGCAAATTTGTCCATCGTTCTGGTTGAGCAATAGCTATCCCCAGCCATTTTGTGATTTGCTATAACCCGATAGATATTATCTGAATTTTTAAAGTTGCGATTAAAGCTTGTTTCATTAATCAGGTAAACCAGAATTGTCAAAACCGATGCAAGGGCAATCGTCAATCCCGCAATATTGATTGAGTAATAAAGCCTGTTTGATTTTAAGTTTCTAAAAAACAATAAGATGGTTTGTTTGATCATAATGCTATAATATAAACAAGCAACATATTGAAAAGTGCCTTAAAAGTCATGTTTTTTTAATGGCTCTTTTAACAGAAATTTGATTTTGCTTTTTATTGTTCCTGTTGGTTTAGTGATTCATTTTCTGATTATTCAATCCTTTTTTTGCTCAATAATCGTAACCATCTCATTTTCATCTCCCTCAAATTCAATCAGTTCAATGGGTGCCCCATTGTGTTCAATCATTGCTACTTTAATCCCTTTTGCAGGAGAATTTGGTTCCGTAATCACTTTGAAGTCATGGGTCGCCAATTCCAAATCTATATCAGAAACTTCAAATGCAATGTGCGGAACTGTTTGTATCAATTGATCAATAGGGCTATCATCGTCAAATCTCATCCACTCAATGCCGAATGGACTGGTTGAAGATCCACAGACATGAATTTTTAAATGAGGTATATATTGCTCACCAGGCATGATCATTTTAGTTGGAATACCTAAATGATGATATTTCCATCCCCATTTTTCAATTGATTCCGGTGGCTCATTTTCCAGCCTAACCTGCTTATTTTCATTCTGTGACTTTTTCATGGCATTTACTTGTTTTATTCCTTTTTTATCCCTTTAAACAAAGCATAACCCAATCCTCCTTTTAATACAATTTTAAAGAAAAACCGTTCATTCTCAAAGACCTTAACAACCCCTTTCAAACCATAAATTTTGAAGATCCGAAAGGCCGTTATAATCTTTTCACGGATTGTCATCACGCTTTTGTGGTTATTGACTTTCCGGTCTTTCCGGATGTTCCAAAACATTTCCGGTTTTGACCACTGCTCAAATTCACTGATGATATCGATGGTTCCTGCGTTTGTGAGCATGGATTTCCACTCATTGAATTCAAGTGGCGTGGTTCCATATCGTTCCGAAATTTCATTTTTTTCTTCAATGGTGAAAGGTTTCTTCCATGTTGATTCATGAATGGCTACTGCACCCTTCGATTTTACCACCCGAAGCATCTCATTTAACACCATCTGGGAGTCATCGGGGATCCCTACAGCACACTCATTGATCACTATATCAAAAGTATTGTCATTGAAAGGGAGTTGTTGGGAATCGCCCAGGACAAATTTCACTTTTTCGCTCAGACCATTTTCATAGGCCCTTTTTGTTGCGGCATTGACCATCTCCTCCGAAATATCGAGACCTGTAACAATGACACCAAATGTTTTGGCATAATAAATTGCCTGTGTCCCTCTTCCGCTCGATACATCCAAAACGCTCATCCCCTCTTTCATTTCGCAAAGCTCGGCAGTTCTTTTGGTCAACTCAAAACCTCCGGGGTGCAAAATCTCTATTCCACCGATCTCAATCGCATCTTCCACTGTGGGTTTGTGTACTCCTGTTCTTCTCATAATTGATTTTTTTATAAATGTTTACGAGACAAAACTAAGTCCGGGTATTCTTTCTTCAATTGACAATTGTCACAAAATTCAACCGCGGATCTGTGATCGGATGCGACTTAATGTTTCCCGCGAAACACCAATGTAGGAGGCAATATGTTGAAAACTTTTAAAAGACGATATAATGGAATGTTCTTTACAAAAGCAAGTGTTGATCTCTATTCCATCTTTCAGATAAAAAATTCTGAAAAGTCCTTCATTAATGTAAACAATCTTGTTGCACTTCTGCCCTTCGGTTACCAAATAATCACCTTTGCTGATTTTTTCAACCTGAAAATAAGGTTTGGCAATATTGAATGATTGATCATCCATTGATGTCACCTGGTTCAGGTAGATTCTGAAGTTTTCTATTTCGATCATCATTTACTTTTCGACTCTGAATCTTAATACTGTTTTCAGTTTTTCCGGGGCAACTTTTCGTGCATCTGTCAGGTAGATTTCCCGATGGTTATGCCCAATCCGTTTGAACCCTTTTTCTTCAGCAAACAATGCCATTTTATTGAAACTCTCCGGCTCGCTGTCATAACTGCCCATATGCATCATTTGGATGCAAGTCCCTTCTTCAATTGTCTCAAACTTTACCTTATCCAACAATTCATGGGGCTTTTTCTTTTTGACCCTTTCAATGGTCTCAAAGGCATAATCATCCGAAACAAAATCCGGTTGCCTGATCATCAGGTTAAAAACCAAAGAATTCTTATCCAAAGTACCGCTATAGTTGATTTTAGCGTTTTCATCAATATCCCAGACACCCTCCAATGGAAAGACCGTATATTCAAAATAATCCTTTGGTGCATTTCCCTGCTTCGGGCTCATTTTAACTGCATACGATAACGAATACAGGACGCCTATGTATTCGGCAAAAAAGTCATCATTGGGATTCCCTTTCCCTTCAATCGAAAAAAACTTGAATTTTGGCAATACAATTACCTCAGGCTTGTCTTTGGGCAGATAAAATTGCTTGTCATTTTTTCTCCATTCGTAATTCATAATTTATCCTCCATATTTTTCAATATTAATGAATTGGCTTCCTGCCCGGTTCTCCAAGCCTAAGCAGGTTGTCACTTTTTATGATTAAGAACCTAAAAAGTATTCTTTAAAATCCTTGATTTCCAATAATTCACCTCGCAATAGGTTTAAAAACTTGTCTGGTTCATCTTTCCTGAGCACCGAAAAACCAGTGTCGATCAACCTCAATCCATTATCCGTCATAATTATATTGTTGAATAAAAAATCTGGGTTGGCCCTCATTGGGTGTTCGATGTCGCCATGCAAAAAACCTTTGATATGCAATTCATTTATTTGTGTCTCGAATCTTTCAAAAATAGAGATTCTTTCTCGTTTTTCCATATTTTGAAAGTCGAGGGGATACAACCTTTCCATTACGAGCATATCGGTGCTTTCATCAAATTTATCTTTTCTGATAAATCGCACCATCAGATCATTGATTGCATTTGCATATATCAATTTCTTTATTTCCAAATTGATATCCATCTTGAAATTCAACATCGAACTTTCTTTGCCTGTTGCGACATTAACAAAAACCAATGGATTAATTGGAGGGATTTTCCCAACTTCGGAATCGGAAAGGGCAACAATCCTGTGGTAATGTGATTCTGAAATTATTTCGTGCGACATCATTTCCCGTATAAAAATCAGGTGTTTTTTGAACTTTTAAATTCTATATAATATTTGGCATACAAAATCTATTTTTCTACCTCTTTTCTTATCAGCAGTTCAATATCCCCAAGCTTGTCAAGGGGAATTGAACTCAATATTTTTGCCAATTGAACGGCACTACCGCTCCTTTTAAGGGAAATCAAAGGATGGTTCCCATTGTCTGCATCTTTGCTCTTCGGTATCCATTCGAGCAGGTCGTTCGGTGTGCATTGAAACAGTTCACATAACCGTTCAACTTCCTTTAAATTTAACTTGTCATGCCGACTGTGAACAATCCTTGTCGCAAAATTATCGGAGTAGCCGGCTTTCACTAGAAAGGTGAAGGGTTTTTCAATCCCTCTGGCCGTAAAAATTCGTGAGAAGTTAAAAGTAAGCATTTTCTTATTGTCAGTTTAAAGATTGTTTGTTAAAGATATGTAAAAATAGTCGTTTGTCATAAACAATAATCCGTTCATTTCTGAAACAAATACTTTGACTTACAAAAATAACTCGTTTATATCATTCTTTAATACGTTTAGTCTTAAATTTTACTCCCTTTGTTTTAAATTGAATCCGTTCACTTTTAAAATTAATCCGTTTACTTTTAAAATTAATCCGTTGATTTGCAAAAGTAAGGTATCTTAAACTGAAAAGATGTTTGCTATTCTTAATTTTCATGTCCAATAGCTTGTAAATATCTGTATCAAATTACAACAAATTGCCGAAAATGGTCTCCCGATTGTTGAAACTTAAAATGCTAGGTTATACTTCACTAAAACATAATACCGTTTTCGGTTTATCGGGGGTATCCATTATTACCTTCGACATTAGGTTGAAAGAACTAACTGGTGTACCAGCACAAGTGGTAGAACATCTTTGGATTTTGGTTTATTCTTATTTTGCAACCTGAAAGATAAAAAAAGACCATCATCAATCGTATTCCAAAAAATCTATCTTAAATCACTTACTAATTCCTAGCCATCTTTCTTCCAATTGTATTAATCTTATATCAGCCTCATTTGATGACATTTTTAAGATATCTTTCGCAGGCCACAGTCCTACTTCGACATTTTGCACATTGATCTCCAAATTAGAAACAAATATTAATTTCGCTTTGTTATTTTGTAACGATTTATAAATGTTATATATATTTTCGCGAGTATTTAAGTCTTCATAATCAATATATTTAAGAGTTCCCTTTTCTTTTTCATAATTAATAAAATCCAATATAATTACTATGGGTATTAAAAATATTCTGAATATTCTGAATAATCTGGACAATTTAAATATTTCAAATCGATCTAATTGTGTTTGAATAGAAATAAATGGAAAACCAATAACAATTAAACCCACTAAGATACTAAAAATAGTAACTACAGAAGAGAAGATATCTAAGAAAGTATTGGGTTCAATATCGATTAGCAGCCGAGCCATCCCATACATAAACGCGACAGAAACACAACCGATCCAAACCCAACCCATTACGCCACCAGTAGCGACTGCCGCTCCTCCTCCAATAAAGTTTATTCTAATCGAAAGAGCAAAAGTTTTAAAATCTCTGAAACTTATTCGAATTCCATTTAATATTGAAGCTAAAATCATCTCTCGTTTTATTTTGTAAAATAAAAAATGAAAAAAGCCAGATATTGTAATAATTAACAATAAGAAATAATCTTTTAACTCACTGTATTTTATGAAAAATGAAAGAATTTCTATCTTATAATTATAGAAAAATATAAAAAAGATTAAAAATGTTATCGGAACAATTCTTCGATAAAAATTGTAAACCTTATCAAATCTGAATTCATGAAATTCCTTAATGGTAAAATGAAGTACAAAGAAAACTATATTGGTAAAAATCATGGGAATAGGGAATACAATTAAAGCAATAATTAAGGTGATTGCAAATATGTAATAATCTGTTCTTCTATAATTAATTAGCTTTTTACAATTCGAAAAAGGTTCCGAAAGACTTAAGGAAAATTCAATATCGGAAAAAGATTTTAACAACTTACTAATTGGTAAATCATTAAAGTATTTGTAAAAGGATTGCTCCATTTCATTTGTTAACTTTGACAAATGTCTGTTGGAGTAAAATGCTGTTTCATTAATCCAATAATTATCTAGGTTCATTGCCTTAGTCAAAGTTAAATTAATATTATTATCACTCAGCAATCCTATAGATTCAGCAGCCAATTTGCCATGTAACATCTCACTATTGGAATTTAGTTGAGCATTTATATATTCGCCAAGCTCATCTTCAAAATCCAATAAACATTCTTTTCTTCTTTTAAATGCATCACGTAAAAAACGCAAAGCATGGACTTGCTTAATTTCATATTGATTTTCAAATTTCAATATTTCCCAGCAATAAAGTGCAATTTTTTTTGCTTCCTCAAAACTTGAAACTTCGCAGTATAAGACCAATGCATCTCTATATCTGGAATTAAGTGGATTTGAATCAATGTTTATTAAAAATGGATTATCTAACAAACGTTTAACAACGAAGTATTCAGTAAATCTGCGATGTACAAAACTAAATCTGTTTTCAGATCCATTTCCTATCCTCCCTATACGGGCATATTTAAGTACATCAATAACTTCTGCAATTGGTTCATTAATAAATTCATTTTGTAACTCTTCACTATTAGCTTCAAGACCAAGATTTTTATTTTCGAATATATAATATGCAATGTCAACTGTATATTTCAAAACCTTATCTTTCGTTAATTTCTTTTTTGTTATTTTTTCAGAACAGGAATCAAGTCTCTTGTTTATGTAGCTGGAATATAGCTCAGCCTGATTTCTGGGCAAGCTGTTTTTATTCTCTTTTATATAATTGTAGATTAGAGCGACTGAAAACGGATTTGATGCTATCGGAATTAATTCTGGACGATCCATAAATATAGAATTGACCAGATTTTTGTTAAAAAGAATGTATTTCTGTAAGGCTTGTCGAATCTTAAATTCACTAAATGGTCTGATTTCAAGTACCGTTGTTGATTGGAATCGCTTACTCGGTCTTCTACTTAATCTTGATGCCAAGATACCACGTGAATCATTTGCTCCTGCTAAGAAATAGTCAAGGACTTCAGATAGTTTATCAATTAACCATGAAGTTTCACTTTCGTCCAGAACTGCAGGAATCTCATCGAACGAATCAAAAATAAAAAAAATATGACCATTCTCAAATAGTCGCTTAAAGTATTCATCGATGAAATCATCAGCAAATTTATCTTTCCCTTTCAAATACCAAATGACAAAGTCGTATAAGGATTCATAACTCGGAGGAGAGCTTTCAGTCCATTTTACATCAATTTGCCACTCTTTTAAATTAATGTAAATTGGAATTTTATAAGTGATAGAAGTTTCTTTTAACAATTGTTTACTCAATGTTCTTAGTGCAACACTTTTACCGGAACCGGGATCACCAAGTACCAAAAAAGTTTTACTTTTTTTATCTTTTTTGATCGCTGAAAGCAGGTCTGTAATTTTTCTTCTCTTTTTATTGTCGCTAAATACTACAACTTCTGCATCTAAAGGAACAAAATGTGCGTCACTCCAATTTGTATCCATATCTAGTTGCTGAATCTGATTTTTTAAAAAACTACAAAATGAAGTTATTCTTTCCTTAAATTCCTTTTCAGGAAACTCAATATCGAAAGAACTTTTATGTTCTTTCATAGCACTATTATCCTGAATAAGGAAATGCAGTAAAATTATTACAATAGCTAAAACTAATAGTATCATTACTATTATAAATTCGATTGAGCTAATGTAATCTTTTAGTATTGGAAAATTTGATTCATAATAGACTTTAAGTAATTTTAATTTCTCGGTATTACTAATTGCCCAACTAAATAATACAATAATACCTGATACAATCAATAATGAAATTCTACGCCATTTAACCCTTCCATATTCTTTGGGAAGGATCATTAAAAAGGCTAGGACAATAACAACTAAAGACAATACACCAAGTGTAAGAAAAGCACTTATGGTTGAGTACATTTTTAACATAAAAACAACAGAAAAAACAATTATTGATATACCTATTGCAATTATCAATATTTTATACTTCCTAAAATATACCATCTTTAGTTTTTGTTAAAAATTTTTAGCACTACAAAATTAAACAATTAATCAGTATGAAATAAATCCAAACTACGAAGTTATGGGTTTCCAATTAATAACGAAATACTTTAAAGTATCGTCATTTATCTCAGATTTATTTCTTAAATTATTATGCTTTATAGTTGGTTGAATCATCTATTCAAATTACAACCCTTTTATTTCCTATAAACAGCCTGTTCCATCGGCGCATCTTCATCGCTGAAAATCTTAAACAGCACCGGATCCTTTAAAACATCGGTCAACAAAACAGGTTTTCCATCAACCAGTACCTGGTTATTGATAAGCCTGATTCCATGACTGTAATCGACATACCAATCGATATGGCCGCTATAGACAGGTTGGATAGGATTCCCATCAGGTTTGTGCCAACCATAAATCACAACTTTACTGGATTGCTTAGGTATCCGGTTGGAGAGGATAACATCTTTTTTTATTCCTGCAATTAACTGTCCGTTTTTACCGCCGACTTCGGTTTTCTGTTTTTCAATCTGATCGTTATGGGCTATGAATTTCCCGACCAACTCGTTGGCATTGCCAATGGGTGCATAGAAAAACGGGGATAACTTAACCTGTGCCATAAGGTAAATGTGGTCGCTGAGTTTGGATGTAATCAGGGATGCCCCAAACAATGTAGCAATCCGTTGTGCAGTATGCGGATTCATTGGGATTCTGCAAAAATCTGAATCATCGCCAACGGACAAATAATCTGGCATCACCTCATATTGGACCTTGTGGACAATTCCCTTCGAGTCTGCAAATTCGCCTTGTAAGGTCACAGTATTTTTTAGAAAATCGGGCAGATTACCCGCAGACAATGCTATAAAGATTTCCTCTTCGCGCTCCCCGCGGGTCAAAGTTGAAATCCGTTTCATAAAAGCGGAACCTGATTCTGCACCCGGTTGCCGTAAGGGGATATTTAAACAACGTATAGGAATCAATACTGTGTCGGCAATGAACCTGGAATAGGCTCTTTCTCCAAAATAGGTGTATTTCTTTTGTTCCTGCCTTGTTCCACTCAGAATACTATGAATAAACCCATTGCGTTCAACCTGAACTGTATGGTAGATTTTCTTCTCTGGATTTGGTTTAAGGACAACTTCAATTCTTCTTCCCGGAGCGGTAAACCACAAAAGCGAATCTTGGTCTTTTGTCCTGAAACGGAATGAACCTGCCAGATAATCCTTCATCATCTTGCTCCTATACCAGGTTCCAGCTTTTGGTGAGACAATTGGTTGACCATTCAAAACCACGACACTGTCGTTATAAGCCAATGTACACAAGAACTTATCCTTCCCCGATTTCAGCCAATCGACCAAAGGTGGGCCATGAATCGAATCTTCGTATCCATAATCACTGTCAAGAAATGCGATGCGCTTAACGTTTTCCGGTATCTTCCCAACCGCTTCGAGGTAGCTGAAAATAAACCTTCCTCCTCCGCTATGTCCGTTTAATACAATCTGAGGCTTCCATTGAGCAAACAATTTGGTGGTATTGTCAACCATACTTTTTACTTCGTGAAGGAAACCGGGAGTCTCTTTTTTCCAAGCCGGCCAACTCTTTTGCCCTGCTTCGAGGTAAGCAACTACAACTGTTCGATCCTTAATGACCTCCCTTAGAAAGCGTGCCTGAGCGCCAATTTGCTGAATATTAAAATGCCAGTCATCATTCTCCTTTAGCTGTTTGCCAAAAGTCCATTCAATTGTATTGCCATTGGGAAGAGCAAAGAAAATCAGCAAAACCCGGTCGTTTTTCCCAAAACCCTTGAGCGGTGCATTGATCAAAATCCGGGTATTGGCAACAGGATTCTCAATCACCATTTGTTGCTCATCAAAAGACCCCGATACTTTAAATGACGGCAAAAGCTGGGCTTTTAAGAAAAGTGATTGAAAAAAGAATAGGAATAAAATTGCTATAACCTTCATACAAGTATATGTTCATTTTTAAAAACTCTTTTTTAAGGGATATTCAATCCTGTCAATGTATTTATCCAGGGTTTTCCCGATTTGTAATAATTTATAATCCTGATACCTTTTGCCAACGACCTGAATGCCAGTTGGCAACTGTCGGCTGCTTAATCCTATCGGGAGGGCCAGGACAGGACTTTCCGTTAAAGAAAAAGGAGTCGTATATGCCTGGGTTGCCATGTAATAATGAAGGTCAACATCATTTACTTTCAGGGGAGTATTATAGACACTGAAAGTTCCATATGATTTGCTTGGAGCATGATGATTAAAGGCCGTAACAGCACTTACCGGACAGATAAAAACATCATATACATTCAGAAAATTTTCCATTGTATTGATAATGGTATTCTGGATATTTAATGCAATCATATATTTTTTAACGGAAGAGGGTTTTACAATATTTTGGTGCATCGGAACATTTTTGAGAACACCCTTTGTGAAAGGCAATCCCAACCACTTGATGAAATTGGAGGTGTTGTATCCACCCTGCATTCCAACTAAACTGCCCCAAGTTTTCCATGCCTGGTAAAAATCTATTTCGGGGGTTACTTTTACAGTATTGGCTCCGGCCTTTTCTAACTTGGAAATGTAATCCCCAATTTTCAGTTTGATTTCGTTTTCAACCGGCACTCCTCCAAATTCATCTGTCCATGCAATTTTTAAACGATTAATGTCAATTGTATCTTCACTTTTGGCCAATGGGATAAGTCTTCTATCTTCTTTTGATGTTTGTGCAATAACACTGATTGCCAATTCAAGGTCTTCAATATTTCTTGACAATGGCCCTGCTACTGCGAGTGATTTTAAACCGTTTACCTTTTCTTTTGGATCTGTTTGAATCCCTTCAAGAGAAACCACTCCAAACGTGGGTTTAAACCCATAAACTCCACAATATGATGCAGGTAGTCTGATTGATCCAGCCAAATCGTTACCAAAACTCAGGGGAGTCATTCCGGTAGCCAATGCGGTTGCACATCCGCCACTGCTTCCTCCGCTGGTCTTATGAATATCCCACGGATTATTTGTTTTTCCGAAAATGGGATTGTCGGCTTGCATATCCATTGCAAGAACTGACAGATTCGTTTTCCCTATAATTATGGCACCTTCGGCGTTCAGTAATTTGACAATTTCCGCATCGTTCTGTGGAATGTTATTTTTCAGAGGTTCGTAACCAGCAGTTGTAATTATTTTTTTCGTTCGGTAATTGTCTTTAATTGTAATTGGTACCCCATGAAGTTTCCCCCAGTATTCGCCTTTTGATATTGCAATATCAGCTTCCTTGGCTCTTTTTAAAGCCTCTGTTTTATTAAGGGTAACTACGGCATTATAGGTAGAATTAAACTTTTCTATTTGATCAAAAAAAGCTCCAACAACTTCATAAGAAGATAATTTTCCGGATCTTATATTTCCGGCCAATTCGTTAGCCGATGAAAACAAAATATTTTTCTGAATCATGGTTTATGTGTATTAAAAATGAATAAAACTATCAAGAGGAAACTTCATTTGATGATTTCTGTTTATAAAATTATGGGACCATACATCCCAAAAGCATCGCGTTCAATTCAAGCTAACTGGAAATTTTTTTGATGATTAAACTAGCCACAAATGATTCCAATATACTTAAAGGAACCGCAAATAACAATAACCCTGTTGGAAGGACACCCATATTCCAGGTAACAACCCACATTAATACAAAACCTACAAACCATGAGAGAAATGTTGTTTGAATCAATGAAAATTTCTTTGCAATAATGAAAATTGAAATGGCAAAACACAAGGACCAGATTCCCCATACGGCGCCATTGATTGGTTCTGAAGGAAATACAAGTCCAAGCTTCTCATAATGACTAGTCCAATAGGACTTAACGATAAATTCATTTCTTGCAAATTCAGAAATACTAATCCAGATTGTCGAAAGCAAAATGGGCAAAACAGCTTTTTTCATTGTAATCATTCTAATTTTGTCTCTTGTTGTTGTGTCGTTCGTTATACTTGGGTGTAACCCTCCAGCATAAATTTATTGATTTCCAAAAGTCGGTTGAATAAGGATGAAATCCTATAACTGACAAATCTTTGCATGTACCTGTTTGTCACGTTTGAAGTTCAGTTATCTTAATTTAAAACTGCCTCCTCTTTATAGTCAACATTGTAGAATAAGAAATTTCCTCCATGAAATATTCGCACAACGATTTCCATAATGCAGGATGTGGCATAGTTTCCGGATGATGGAGTTTGATTTCCAGAAATGAATGAAACAAGTTTAAACGTTCAATCTCTTTTAGAGCTGCAATAGCAAATGTGGTGGAACGGCTGATCCCTGCCCCACAGGAAACCATGACATTACGACCTTGATCTTTATGGGTTTTAATAAAATCAATTCCCTTTTTTAACATTGTTTCTGGTAAGTGAACGCCATCTTCGACAGGAAGGTATAATGAAATTATTCCTGTGTATTCAACCAACTCGGCGAGCTGAAGCATGGCACCAATCTGATGGGCCTCAAGTAGAAATAAATCTTTTGTTTCACGATATTTCCCGATATAAAGCCAAGGTCTGATTTGATTCATAATACCACTGATTTATTATAATTTAGCTTGCAAATTAAAAAGTCCAGAAGACAAATAATCTATTTAATCTCCCCATGATGTAAAATGACTATTGGGCTTGCCTAAAATTTTTTTTAAAGATTCTGTTACTTCCTTAGTTGAACCTGGACCACCAATTTGAACAAACCTTAAATTTGGAGCATTTATTTTTTCACCATCAAAGAAAATCCGATTATCAAGGATCTGGGAAAAATGGAAATTACTTCCAATTTTGAATAGATAATATCGTTGAAAACGAATTTGATTATTTCAGTTTCATTCTCAAAATCAATCCACCATACAGGTTCGTCTAATAATTCGATTGTTCTTATCAGTTTGGTATTTCAGTTAATCATCTACGCACCTGTATTGTATTTTCAACTTCCCAAAAATAAGATAAAAAAAAAGCAAAAGAAATTAAAAATCTGAAGTAAAAAATGAAGTACTGTTTTATTACCGCCCTGGGTTTTATCACCCTCTTTTTGTGATATCTCGCACATTCAAATCAGCTATTTACTTTAACCGGAATTAAAAGATGGCGTGTAATGTTCTCATAAAGTTTTCCTGCCGGACATTCCGCAAACTGCTCATAACAAATCATTTCAGAAATAATATATCCCATTGCATCCACATAATTGTGATTGAGGGCAATAAGTGAATCGAGTGTTTCATTCATCGGCCCCGTCATTTCATAATCGAGATACTTGCCTTTCGAAAAGTTTTGAACACTTAGTCCTTTGGTGGTTTTAATTTCAGCACTTATTTCAATGCCGCACAAATACCGGCATTTATAGGCAGGTGTAACAAACGGAAAGTCGAGCCAAATGCCAAAGTATTTCGTTGAAGAGGTAATTAAACCGCGTGGAATAGCCCATTTCAAAAGGCTTTGAAACGCAAATGATATATTTTCCTTATGACTTAGGGATGTTTGAATACAAGCTATTCGAAATGGATAAATGACTCCTATAATGGGTGAAGAAGATAGTTTAACCATTTTTACTTTTTGCTGAATATCTATGATTGGAGTTATCCATGATGCTTCATCCCCTTGGGTCATTTGATTTTTCATTCGATTAATCTTATGTAGTTGCTCGAATGGTAATTCCCTATAATTCTCTGCCGAAATACCGTAGTAGGTTTTAAATGCCCTGCTGAATATGGAGTTGGATGAAAAACCACAATTCGAAGCAATTTCGTTTAAAGGTAACTGCGGAAAAATCTTAATGAAATGTGCTGCTTTTTCGAGTCGAAGCCTAATGACATATTGCTTGGGTGTTTCCGATAATACCTCCGAAAAAATTTTCTGAAAATGAAAAGGTGAATAATTGGCAACAATAGCCAGCGTTTCAAGCGAAACATCGCCTGCCAGATTTTGATTGATGTAGTGGAGTACTTTCCCAATACTTTCCTTGTATTCCTGCTTAATATTCTGATCGTGAATAAGCATAAATTTTGTTTCTCAATGTAATGGTTTATTTAACGCTTCCCTATAAGTAGGCTGGATAAAGAAGATAAGCAATAAATAGGCTTATTTTTAAGTTGAAAATATGAATGGGATAGAGTACAGAAATTGTCGATTTTTTTTAACTAAAATCAATAAAAACAAGGTATTACTGACAAAAATGAGATAAAACAGACTCTATACTTATCAGATGATGTGGTTTATACCCTCATATAATCCCCCTCTTTAAATTTGCTAAAAAGTAAAAACCATGGATAAGTGTATTTTGTAATATCAGCCGGTATGTTCCCAAAAACTGGATGGACAGTTCAACCGGGATTCTGTATGTGCGGGTTTAGGTTTTGTAGACCACGTGAAGTCCCATTTCATAGCTGTTCTCAGTTTTTATTACCTCTAACTATTTTTTCAATTCATTTTGTAAATCAAAAGACTGTTTTAAATCCAAATAGTAATGTTGGCGTTATTTCCAATTTCAAGTTTTTCCTTTCTCCTTACATCTGCTTTGAGCGGAAGTAAATAGGTTTTCATTTTTGTATCAAACCAAATGGCTGTTTCCCAATCAGTCCGATTAATTTTTGCAGTTGCTTTTAGCCGGCCCCAACCTTCTTCCTGCCATTTCAAATTATCTCTTATCTCAATTGAAATCTCAATTGGAAGTGAAACAAAATACCAACTACCCTTTGGCAAAGAATACCGCCATATTGTAGCGTTGAATTGATATTCTATTTTCCCTTTCATATTATCAGTCCAAAATATTTTTTTCAGCGACAGCCCATGAATGTTGAAATACCATGTAACTAACAGATTTACAATTTGTTTTTAACCAACACAATTATGCGGATGGGATAATTTCCACCAATATTTCATTTCCTGCTTTGTCAAAATAGGCACAAATCATTTGATCAAGTCTTACTAACCACTTTTCAATTCCCGTTTCAGCACAATGGCGGCAAAATGTAAAATAGTCAGTTTCTCCTTGTTGGTGTTTTGTTAAATAATGAATGAATTTTTCTTTATCGCTAATGTTTGCAATTTCCAATTCTTGATATTTTGGTTTGGATTTTGTTTGAAACCCGCCTTCGCCAAAATATTCTGTATGGCTATCTTTAACCCAGGTTTCAAATGCCCTTACCCCAATATCTTTAATTTCCTGAATGTAATTCGGAAATTCTGCTCCTGATTTTATTTTGCTGTGAGCAAGTTCAATTTGTTCTATTGTAAACACAGTTTTTTAATTTTTTTTCTTCTTTTTTTAGTTCTGAGTCAATCATTACCATTACAACTTTGGTTGTCGCTATGAAATCGTTGGAATTGATGTCTATTTTCCTGTCCAACACCAAACATAATAAGTGGCAGAACACTTATACAATGACTTAATTAACAATACTTTATACTACACAATACCGGCTCGTTGTTTTTTTCCTGCCTTTTTGAAGGAATTGACTAAACTGCATAAAATTACTTTTCAAATTGTCTGTTTTTAATTGTCATTGAGTGTCAACTGTGTAATTCAGCTCCGTGACCCCGCAAGTAAATTGTCGGATAGTCAATAGGTTTAACTTTATTTTGTCTTTGATGTCTACAAACAATGGAATGCCTTGTCGAAGAATAATTGGATTAACAAATAGCCAGTATAGGCCAGTAATTCTCCAGCATCTGATAAGTTACCCGACCATTGTTTTTCTCTGGTTAAATTTGTCCGTTATATTTTGGGTCAAAGTCAACCATCCATTCAATACCGTATTTGTCTCTAAACATTCCAAAATATGAACCCCAGGGACTGTCTGCAATCGGCATTTCTATCTGTCCACCCTCTGAAAGTCCGCTAAATAATTGGTCTGCTTCCTCTCTGCTTTCTGCGCTTATTGAAATTTTACTTCTGTTTTCATTCTCGTTATGCTTTCCCATAAAC
>JBAXWR010000086.1:0-26878 GCA_037128295.1 Mariniphaga sp. | reverse complement strand
TGCCAGTATTCCCGTTTCGGCCTGCGCCATCCATCAATAGGACCCCACGTACCATAACCAACTGCACGGCCATCGGGAAGGAAAAACGAATCATCGATGGCAGCCCAGAGCGAACCACCCAATACCCCTTTTGCGTAATACATGTTGTTCCACATCCTTTCAAATCCAATTCCCCATGCATCGCGGATACCGGGATCGGTCA
This sequence comes from Mariniphaga sp., assembly GCA_037128295.1. GTDB lineage: Bacteria > Bacteroidota > Bacteroidia > Bacteroidales > Prolixibacteraceae > JAAFHB01. Next base: position 26,676 of record JBAXWR010000086.1, on the reverse strand, counting down.
CCAATTCGAAGCGGTTATAGGCATTCAGGTGACAATATTCGTCGAAGGTGATGGGGCGTTTGGAATTGGCGTATTTCTCAGGACCTTTTGGACCCGGATAGTGATGATTCCCAATTTCAAGTTCCCCGTTGTCCCCATCAGGCGAATACTGACTGAAATTGCGCGGCCTTGTCGGATCGATGCCCTTGATCAACGCAGCCGACTGACTGAAATACTCCTTGTATTTTTCTGATTCATTGCCGATTGACCACATCAATACAGAAGAGTTTGAGCGAAAGGCATTGACCATCTCCAGCTCAGGTTGAACAAGTGCCGGATAACAATATCTTTCCGGAACTTTTGTCTGTTCGGCCCAGCAGAAAGGGCCTTCAACTTCAACGAACATCCCCAACCGGTCGCAGGCTTCCAGCAATTCGGGTGCCGGTGGATAATGCGAAGTCCTGATATAGTTGATATTGGCTGCACGGAACAATTTAACATCTTCTTCCCATTGCCCAACTGAAAGCGAACGGCCACGCAAAGGCATCACCTCATGGCGACATACGCCCCTGAGTTTTATGGGCATGTTGTTCACAAAAACCTGGTTGCCACGGACTTCTGTCTGTTTGAACCCAAAGATCTTGTCGATTGCTTCAAGGACTTTTCCTCCTGAAGTAACCGTTAATTTTAAAGCGTACAGATTTGGATGTTCCGGATCCCATTTCAAAGGGTGGTCAATATCCAATGAAAAATTCTTTAGTGAGGTGGAATTTGCCTTCAATACTTCCTCAACCTTTACCTCCTTGCTAAAAACGACCTGCGGATCATCCTTTTTCCTGAGTTCAAAACGGAGAACTGCATTCAAGTCTTTTGAAGATTCGTTGGCCAGTTCAACCTCTGCTTTTAGCGTTGCATTTGTGAAATTCTGATCAAACCTTGTGGAAACATGGAACATCGAACAGTTGAGTACGGGTAGTGCCATCAGGTAAATCTTCCGGCTGATTCCGCCCAACGGATGGACAGCATATTTGGAAGCACTCGACAATGAATCGGCAATACTTTCACTACGGACTTTGATGACAATTCGATTTGTCTGACCTTTCAGCAGATACTCTGAAATGCCTGTTTCAAACGGGGTAAAACCGCCCAGATGTCCCCCTGCTTTTTTCCCGTTGATGAATATTTCACATTCACTGTAAACGGCATCACACCTGAGTTTGATCTGTTTGTCGCGCCAGTCGGAGGGGACGGTGAACTCCCGTTGGTATTCTGCATAGGCTCCCGGCTTTACCGTGAAGCCTTGCATCACCCATTCACTGGGCACCTCAATATTTTGGGTCGTGCTTTTTTGATTGGCATCTGGTGTAAATTTCCAGGTTCCGTTAAGGCTCATCACTGTTGATTTCAGGTCGCCAACAGAAGCCGGCACCGGAGACAAGCGGGGCAGTTCTCCACCCATCGCTTTGACTACCGCCCTAATGGAATCTATTTGCTGGGTTGCTGCCATTCCTGAAGTAAGGAAGAGACATGCGATTAAAAAAAATAGTTTTTTCATAACTTCCATAAATTTAGTTGAATACGACTTATACGAATAATCAGGATCATTACTTTATTGGAAAATGGTTACCAGAAAATAGAATACAATACAATCAGGATCGCAATCAAACCTGCTGATAATGTATTAAATACCCAATCCGTTTTGAACGAAATCTCTTTGAGATCAATCGCCCTATTATGGCTTTTTTTCGATTCGGTCAAAGAAACAACTACAATGATTGCGCTGAGGATCAGAAAGACAATCCCTATTCTGTCGAGAAATGGCAAATCTGGAACCAGGTATTTCAGCAAGGCAGAAATCGGGATGCTGAGCACTGATGCGATCAATACTGAATTGGAAGTTGTCCGTTTCCAGAATATGCCATAGAAGAACAGCGCAAATATGGCAGGACTTATGAAACCGGTATATTCCTGAATAAACTGAAATGCCTGGTCAAGGTTTTTAAGCAACGGTGCAATTGTGACAGCGATGAGAATGGCGACTAAACTGCTGATCCTTCCAATAGTAACCAGGTTTTTATCCGGGGCATCTTTTTTCAAATATTTTTTATAGATGTCAAAAGTAAAGATCGTGCCAGCCGCATTCAACATGGAGCTAAGTGCCGAAACAATCGCCCCCGACATGGCTGCCAGAGCAACACCCTTAACGCCAACGGGAATAAAGGTATTCACCAGCCAGGGGTAAGCCTGGTCGGCCTTTGTGATATCGGCTTTCAGCACAAATGCCGCAATACCCGGCAATACAACAATAAATGGCATCAGGATTTTTAGGTATCCTGCAAAAAGGAGCCCAATCTGAGCCTCCTTCATGCTCTTTGCTGCAAGCGCCCGTTGTGTAATGTACTGACTACATCCCCAATAACTCATGCCGGTAATCCAAAGTCCGGTTAGAATTGTTCGAATACCCGGTAGATTGGTAAATTCGGGATTCTTCTTTGGCAATATCAGGTGGAATTTCTCAGGTGCCTGCTGGATCATGTTTTCAAAACCGATTAACGGGCCATGACCTCCTGAAATCGCATTTAATGCAAGAATGGTTGTAAGAATCCCGCCAAAAATAAGTACAGTTACCTGAATCACATCTGTCCAAGCCACAGCCATCAACCCACCATAAATGGTATAAATAGCCGAGATGAGTGCGAGTCCGAAAATGGCATATTCGAGAGGGATCCCAAAGACCGTTTTCAGTGCCAATCCCCCAAGGTACAAGACAGATGTGAGATTCACAAATACATACAATACCAACCAGAACACAGCCAAGCTGGTCCTAACCCGCTCATCATAACGCTGTTCAAGAAATTGCGGCATTGTGTATATTTTTTTGCTGATATAGACAGGCAGGAACCATTTGGCAATGATAATCAGCATGATCGCCGAAATCCATTCGTAGGTGGCAATTGCAATTCCGCCCTTAAATCCCGAACCCGACATACCAATAAATTGTTCGGCTGAAATATTGGAAGCAATCAACGTTGTTCCTATGGCCCACCATGTCAGGGAATGGCGGGCTAAAAAATAGTCATCGCTTGTTCTTGTCAGGTTCTTTTTAGTCCGTGATACCCAAAGACCTACAAAAACCAGAATGGCCATATAGACAATAAATATTACATAATCGATATTTGAGAAGTTAACCGTCGTCATATTCATTTTACCTTAAAAATCCGCTTTCAAGAACGTTTAAATAACTGTCTGATAATAAATTATTTGCGATATTTCATTTTTTGTGTTTGATTAGGAACATGTAATTCCCTGAACCAGTTTGGATTACAGTTTTCCCTTTTTCAGTGGATATGGCTTGAAATTCGTTGTTGCCAACCAGTGGTTTACCGTTTTCTTCAATGTCGGCGATGTTTTCTGCGGGTAGGAATACGGTTGCTGAAGTGTTGGCCGGAACCTTAATTTTCAGGGTCAGGTGGTCATTCTCACGTTTCCATTCCGATTTAATCGTTCCGTAAAGGGATTTATATTCACCTTTTACCCAAGTTAGGTCTTTGACAAAATCTGGTTTGATGATCACATTTTTAAATCCGGGTGCTGCTGGATCAGGCTGTATTCCTGCCAGTGAATAGTAGAACCAATACCCAAGACTTCCGCCCAGAGGTGGCATCTGTACAAGACCACCTTTCCAGTCTTCCTTAAATATTTTTGTGCCATGATTGAACACCATGTCATACCATCCAGGGTAAGTTCGCTGATTTGCAAGTTGGTAGGCTGTTTCACCCTGTCCCAAAGCAGATAATCCAGTCAGAAGCATTGGGGTGGCTACAAATCCTGTTCCGACATGATTTGAATCGGCAGAGATTTTGGCCATTAGCTTATCAAGCACAACCTGACGTTTGTTTTCGGGCGCAAGGTTGAAATACAACGGCATCAACTGTGATGCCTGACTGTATTTGGCATATTCACCTGTTGCGGGATTGAAAAAATTCTGGTTAAAGGAGGTTTTGATTTTTTCGGCCAATTCATTGTAAATTTTAGCATCTGCCTTAAATCCAAGAATATCGGCAGTTTTCGCCGTTATGATGGCCGTATTGTAAAACCCTATCGTTGAGGTAAATGGAACCGGGGTCATTTTTGGTCGTACGCTCCCTGGTTCGAGCCAGTCGCCCAATCCCCATTTTACAACATAGCTACTGTCGATTGAGTTAAGGTAGGCGGTATATTTTTTCATGGCACCGAAACTCTCTTCCAATATTTTCTTGTCACCGTATTGTTGGTAGATCTTCCAGGGCAGGTAAACAATCATCCCACCCCACCATGGCCCATTGATGGTAGGACCATCAAACCGACCTGGCACTACAGGTGGGACATATCCATTATCGTGGATGATTTCAAGAAAATCGTGCTGCCACTTCAGATACATTTCCCTGGAATCAAAAGCGTAAGAATAAGCGTCGAAAGCGTTCTCCACGTCCTGAGTCCATCCCGCCTTTTCCCGAACCGGGTCGTTGGGAATATGCACCACATAATTCCGCATCGTATGCAACAGGATTGAATTCAACTCATAAAAGGTCTCATTGGAGCAGGAGAATTTCCCGGCGGTCGGGAAATCGGTATTCACCGAAATTCCTGTAATGTCCTTTAATTCGGGCTTATATTTTAGTCCATAAATCTCAACGGTTTTAATCCCGTTGTAGCTGAATGTGGCACCAAATGTCTCTTTCATTCCCCCTTTGAGTATATATTCATAGGTTTGGTATCTCCCCAAAGTGTGGGAACCGGCGCCAGGATATTTTACAGTAATTTTGGATCCTTTCTCTCCGCTCACCCGGATTCTGCACCAACCGGTGATCTCCTTTTCAAGGTCAACGGAATAGCCATCCGGTATTGCTTTAATCTGAATTGCTTTTACACTGTCGGTAATGGCAACAGGATAGAGGTGCTGTGCTTTGAGCTGCCCTTTGGGAGCTTCGGTGATCATTGCCTGGTTCCATGACGATGTATTGTAATTGTTCTTATTCCATCCCTCAATTTCTTTGTTGGCATCGTAGGTTTCACCGCTCAATATATTGTTGAAACGAATTGGCCCATCAGTGGTGAATTTCCAGGAGTTGTCGGATACCACGCTCTTTTTGGTCCCATCCTTGTAAAAGATATCCAATTGAAGCAACAGTCGGGGTGTTGCGATATAATCAGCGGCATAATACCGAAGAACATGCGGAATTACAAGATTAAACCAGCCGTTTCCAAGAATAACGCCAAGGGTATTTTCACCTGTTTTTATCGAATTTGTCACATCGTATGACTGATAAAAAACTGTTTTCTGATAATCTGTATAGGCGGGATTCAACAGTTCGTTACTGATTTTATTTCCGTTAAGATACAATTCATTGAGACCCAATCCACAAATATTCGCAACAGCATATTTTATTTGGTTGTTGGAGGTAAATTCTTTCCGAAGGTAAACGGCAGGAGCGTAACCAATCGTATCCGTTTTCTTCCGGATCTCCCTACTTAGCGCCCACATCTCATCTTCAGGCTCCATCCCAAAATCGGGCAGTGCCTTTAATTCTTTCTGAAGTGCGGACAATTGCAGGTCGGAGGTAATCCATTTTCCGCTCCAGTCTGAAGAACGGAGCATTGACATGGTCCAGAAGGCAGGTTTGCTCCACTCAGATGCTGCTCCATTTTTATCCCATACCTTTACTTTCCACCAATATTTTTGAAGTGAAGCCAACTGCTTTCCTGAAAAGGGGATATATTTACACTCCGATGAGGCGATTTTACCAATATTCCAGACATCTCCATTGTTCAGGTTCAACTTGGAACTGTCTGATGCAACAATTAGCTGATAGGCTGACTGTTTCCAGTTTCTTTGCTCCGATTCGATGTTCCAGCTTAAGCGTGGATTTGGAATATCAATTCCGGTGGGATTTACCAGTTGATCGCATTTAAGATTTACAACAATCGAAGATGCCCCGTTTACCAAACTGGTAAATGTGATCAGGGTCAGGAATATCAGGGTCTGAATTAACTTTCTCATAGTGAAGTATTTAGTATCTATTAAACTTAAATTGTTAATTGCTATACAGATAAATTATAAACATCACGACATAACAAGTTTGCTTTTTTTAAAAGTTTGAGTCAACTCCGAAAAACCCTCTTACGCCACTAAGGCATGAAGACACTAGGATTTCACAAAGATTAAAATATCAGTACTATAGCCTTGGTGAAGACTTTGTGTCCTGGTGTCTTTGTGGCATTATTTGTTTTTATCTTTTGGAGATTACCCAAGTTCTGTTTTATTATTAAGAGATTCTGAAAATACATCTGCAGCATTTTTAATTGCCATCAGGTTTTCCCAGGCCACTTCTGGCTCTACCATGTGAGTTGGGCCAATCACAATTCCACCTTTGGGCCCACATGCTGTAAGGTTGGCAATTGTCTGGGCGTACACCTCTTCGGCCGTTCCGTAAGGCAACAGTTGCTGTGTACCAAGGGTTCCCCAAAATGAGACCTTTTCCCCCCACCGTTCGCACACCTCGCTAAAGATCATACATTCAGGCTGGATGGGGTTCAGGATTTCCACCCCCGATTCAATCAGTTTGTCAATGAAAGGGAGGATATAACCGCATGAGTGATAAAAGATCAGGATATCTGGTTTGATTGCTTTGGCTGCTTTGATCACTTTAATTAAGCGGGGTTGAAGCCACTTTTCCCATAATGCCACATCGATCATCAATGATGTTTGTGTCCCGATGTCGTCTCCCAGCGACAAGATATCGGTTCCTGCCAAGGCGTAAGCCCTCGCTTTTGCACAGGCAAAGTCGGTTATTTTGTCGAGCAAAAGAGTGGCAGAATCGCTCTCCATCATCATATCGATCATCAATTCCTCCATCGACCGCAGGTACCAGGATGCCTCCCACACAGTCATTTGCATAAACCCAAGAGAAGCCAATCCATCTTTTCTGAGGGTATCCACCTTATTTTTAAAATCATCCAATTTGGATTCGTCAACGGTTGGGTAAGGATAATTGATGATCTCTGCCGGAGTAGCACCTCGAAGGGGATGGTGCATTCTTGTCATATGGAATGCCGCTGCGGAACCTTTGGAATGTCCTATTCCGTACTCATCAAATACAGTACTATCCGGCAGGGTCTCGCGGGGAAAGTTGTCCCGTCCGTCTGAATAATTGATTTTTACCGGAATTTCAATTTTACGGTGGGTCAATCCGAAGTAGCTTTCGTAATCTGAATGTCCGAACCGCATTTTAAACGATTCGGTTTGTGATGTGCAAAAAACATAATCCAGATGGACTTTTTCAAACCCTTCGCGGCGAAGGCACCTTAATAAATCGTCTCTGTCTGTGCTCATTATTTCCCTATTAAAATAAACGTAAACCCAATTTAAATTTAATAAACGATCAGCAATTTGTCAAACAATTTTTGCCCTCTCGGGACAAGGTTTTGTGATTCCTTTTATGTTCATCTCTTTCACCGCAAAAATCGTATAACCATCTGATTCCTGAATTTTTACAGAAGATGTTTATTTCGTTGCCCCATCATTTAAGAATTCCAAAAATCAAGGGATGGCTTCCTGAATCAATTCAAAATTAAACTTCTTTTCAGTTCCCGAAGGAGTTATTGAATCTATAGATTCAGATTTTCTATTTCCCAATCCTGAACCAATCAAAATCGGCATAGCCGTTTTCGTAGGTCTTTCCTTTGCGGATGGCAAAAATGCCAACTTTCGCACCAATCCATTTCCCCTTCTTTGATGCAAATGGACTTCCAACTAATTGATAGTTAATATTGTCAATGCTATAGCTGAATGTGCAGGCTGCATTGCCAAATTTACTGCTGGAAGAAGTGTTAAAGGTTGCAAATTCTTTTTCGTTTGGATCAATATTCCTTACGTTCACCCTGAAATAAACCGTTGATTCAGTCACAGGGATTTCTGCCGTTTTTTGTTCCGGTTTCCCCAATTCCGCATCGATGCATTTGCTGACCGAAACAACCAATCCGTTTCCGGTTTTCTTCAAAGAGATATAAGCATAATCGAGGCCGGTAACAATCAGTCCGGTTTCTTCATCATTGGTCTTTGGGGAGAATGTGAACTTTGTAGTAGCCGTAAAATTTGGGCCAGGGAATTTTTGGGTCAAAAGATTGGGAATTACCCAGAAGTTTTTCATACTGTCGGGAACCGGCACACAATACAACCGGAGGAAACCATAACTGCTACCGGCAGGAAACCCAAAATTGCTTTGCGGATTTGCGTCCCATTGCCATTGCAAACCCAGCTTATTTTCGTTGAATTCATCCGATTCCTGAGGTGTTGCAATCGGATAAATCTTCCCAACATTGGGTTTCTTATAGGTCAAAACCGGTTCGCCTATCCCATTACCGTCGGTATCTATACCCATTATTGGCCATTCGTTGACCCATTTTACTGGTTGAAGATGGAGGATCCGCCCATAAGCATCCTTATCCTGGAAATGGAGGAACCAGCTTTCACCGGTTTGGGTCTCCACCCATGCTCCCTGGTGAGGTCCGTTGGTACTAGCAGCACCCTGCTCCAAAACAATTTTTTCTTCATAAGGGCCATAAATATTTTTGCTCCGAAGTGCCAACTGCCATCCTGTGCCAACACCGCCTGCAGGAGCAAGGATATAGTAAAATCCATTTCGTTTGTAAATTTTGGGCCCTTCAACTGTCGGGTTTTTTTCATGTCCGTCGTAAACCATCACACCGTCATCAAGCAAGGTCGTTCCGTCATTGCTCATTTTGCTGATGATCAAGGTACTTTTCATTCCGGAGCGGCTTCCTGCCAGGCCATTCACGAGATAGGAATTGCCATCTTCGTCCCATAACGGACAAGGATCGATCCACCCTTTGGCTTTTTTGATCAGCAATGGAACACTCCATGGACCTGTGATCATTTTCGATTTGACCATATAAATGCCCTCATCGGGATCGGGATAATAGATATAAAACATGCCACTGTGAAAGCGAATCGAAGGTGCCCAAACGCCACCGCCGTGTTGAACCGTATTAAACCTTTGATAGGGAGGTTGTTGCGTAAAGACATTAGCGACAATCGTCCAGTTGACAAGATCTTTAGAGTGTAAGATCGGTAACCCGGGAACACAATTGAAACTTGAGGCGACAAGGTAAAAATCGTCACCGACACGGATGGCATCGGGATCGGAATAGTCGGCGTGAAGGATTGGATTTTGATAAGTACCATCCCCGCGGTCTGCGATCCAAACTTTGGAAACCTGATCCGACAAAGGTTTTGAAGCAATAGATTTCTGGGCAGTTGCAAGATAATAACCTGACAACAATACTGAACCAAACAGAATGAATTTTGTAACTATCATATAATCAATTTTTTGAATTGCTGTCCATCTTTGAAAGATAGCTAGTCGCCAGTCGCTAACAGCCAGCCGCATGAATAGATCATCGCCTATTTCCGAATACTCTCCGCCCTTTTAACAGCAACGTCGTATTGTTGAGCCAATGCCGGGTCAAATTTAGCAAGTTCAACCCATTCTGCCGAACCGTAAACCCCTGCCTTTGAATAATCAAATGGTTTGAATCCGATTTTCTTTATCATCGCTTTGTTCCCAACCTGGAAATCAAAGGTGGTAGGATTTTTGAACTGAGGGTCGGCTATAACAGATTTCCGATCTTTGCCACTTGCCTGCCATTCAGCAAAGGATTGTTTGTCGAACCGGATCTCTTTTGTCCGTGTATCCCAGTAACAGTTGAAATCAGAATTGAGTTTGACCTCAGTCCAGCGGCTGCTCAGCAAACTACCCTCGTTGTACCAGACGATGTTGTTCGTAAAGTTGAAAGAGAGATGTTCTTCGACACGCGTGGCCTGCAACTGGGCTTTAATGTTGGCGGCAAAAATATTGTTCCTGATCGTATTCTCCTTTCCATAATGCTGGTGGAATCCCGAATTTTTACATGCATAGACCAGGTTGTTTTCCAGCATAATGCCAGTCGATCCTTCGTCGGTGTATAATCCCCAGCCTCCGTAATCGAATGAGTAAACATGATGGATCATATTGTTGCTCACCGAAGTCCCCTCCGATTGTCCCAGACAGTAAACCCCACCCATGTCGCACAATTCTCCCCATCCAAGGTGGTGGATATGGTTGAAATCGACAATGTTCCTTTTGCTTGGACTGTAAGTGTATCCCCACACCCATCCGACAGAAACCCCCGAATAACGATAATTGGCAATTTCGTTGTGGGTAATTTTGTTGTCGCTTGCCTGAAACAAGGTGACACCTACCGCACATGGAAAGACAAATCCACCCGTGCGAAGGATGTTGTTGTCGATCGTTATCTTACGGGTCAGGTCGCTTTCATTGACTGGAATATCCATATCACCAATTTTCACGCCTCCGGCACCTGTTTCATGCACATAACATTGGATGACGGAACAATCGGAACAGGCTTTCCTGAACCAGAAACCATTGGTGCCAATCTGCGAAATTTCACAATTCGTAAAGGTGATGTTTTTCACATAGTCAGCCTGGATCACAGCTTCGACAGGCGAGGCAGCCTGGGCAGGTTCGTTGCCCATCATTGGCATCCGGTAAGCCGAGACCTCGAATTTCAGATTTTTGAAGCTGATGCTCTGTACTTTAGCCCCGGTTTTTGGGTTTCCTTCGAGAACTATAAACTGTTGCAATACAGGCGCATATGCTTTAAACGTAGAAATATTTTCTCCTTGATTTGGTATATAGAACAAATCACCTGTCCGGTCAAGGAACCACTCACCGCAAGTATCAAGTCCAGCTTTGTAATTGTCAATGGTAAACCGGGTCATCTTGTCTGGTTTGTTCCAGGGCTTCATCCCTTGTCCGACAGTGTAAACGACAGAACTATCGGCGTTAAAATCTGAAATCCGTTTACGGGTATTGTCCCATTTGTGGTAAAGGGTCAGAACTGCATCATTGTAATCGCTTCTGGTAAAGGTGTTCACTTCACTTGCAGCATTGGGAAATATCTTGAATTTCTGGACTCCCATTTCAGGTGACCGCCCTGTGCCTTTGTGAATAATCGTTTCGTCCACATCTTTGAGGAAATAAAACCCGGTATTGGGCGATTTGGCCCTTGTTGCAAACTTCCCATTTACAAATAGTTGCTCAAAGTAGAACCCGAACTTGTTTACCTCCGGAACTTTGGCCTTCCACAATTTGTCGGAAACTTTTTCCCAGGTTGTAATCTGGATACCCCCATTAAAAACAGGTGTAGCACCCTCTTCAGCCAGGAAGGTAACCGGGAAATTTTCAGTGCCGGAGTCCTGCTCATTAAGTACCAAAGGTGCTGCCATGAAATAAGTCCCATCCGCAACAATGACCCTGAACTCTTCTTTCTGGCCTCCATTGGCTCTCAATTGCCGCATCAGGTTTTGTGCACCACCTAAACTTGCCAGGGGCTTTTCCTTTGAACCGGGGTTGCGGTCGTCACCTTTGGTGGAAACATAAATGTCTTTAGCCGATAAGTTCAAGCTAAAGAAAAGAATTAGGACAAAAAGAGACAATCGAAAAGTCGTCATAGCATTGGAGTTTTAATTGAGCCATTTTGGAGTTGTGAAAATACGATTTTTCAAAACACAATTGCTAAAATGTAATTTCAATTAATGAAACTGCCTGTCTCGGCAGGTTAATTTTCACCAATGCTGAATGATTGGTCAGTTTCAGAGGTTCCGACGGGGAAACCATTTCAAGCTGACCCGATTTTTCCAGTTTTGCAATTTGTTCATTTGTAGGACTTTGTGGTGAGCCCATCTTTTTCCAGGTTTCATACGAATTGCTATGGTCCTGATCAATCCGAAAATGGGTCAATTTGGCCTTTTTGCCTGAAATACCGTTTATTGTCAATTCAACCGGGGAACCGTTATCCTTGAGGTCATCGTCATGATAATTCCAAAGCAAGACAGTCACCTTGTTTTTATCGGCGCAAGCCAGTGCATTGATATCTGTATTTAAACCGCGAACACTTGAATCGCGAACAGTTTTAAAATCGTAGGCCATATTTCCAGAAACTGAAATCCGGTTACCGGTCATTTTGCCCAACATCCTGAAAACATTCAACACCGGTTTGTCAACACCGTTGGTTGCAAGGTCGCGGAAACCATAAAACCAGGGTTGGTTTTCGAACTCGAACGACCAATTGACCGCACCGATAAGATTGGCACCGAAATGATCGGCCAGATCGTAAATTCGTGCAATTGAAGCGGCAGTATAGCTCGAATACATTGTGCCGTTACGGTAGGCATTCGATGGATTGGTAGCCATTCCACAGGCAGCACAACCTTCAGGATCAGATTCCCCGATGATGATTGGAAGGCTCTTGAATTTGGTATAGGCTGTGACAGTGCTTAATCCTACTGAAATGTCACGCAGTTGAGTTCCCATGTTCATCTCCACCATTCCATTGACAAGTTTGGGTGAGCCTTTTGCATGGAAAAGGATCACATCCAAAGGTGCCCCTATTTTTCCGGTGGCATAATTGGTGTCGCGGTCGCAATGGAGAAGAAAAGCACTTAACCATTTGGTGTTGGAAGGATTAGAAGTTCCAGCAAGGTTTAGTCCTCCAATCCTGGCTGATGGCAGTGCCCTTTTAACGGCATCGGCCGAATAATCGTACAATTTGAAGTACTCCTTCATCGTACCTTTCCAATAACCATTGGGTTCGTTCCAAACTTCCCAGTACCAGCTTTCAACCTCTTTTTGTCCGTACCTTTCAACACAGTGCTTCACCCAATTATAAACCAGGTCGCCCCATTTTTTGTAATCTTTTGGTGGATAGGCCCATCCAGTAAAACAATTGCTATAAGGATCGCCAGGTTTCCAGTTGTGCTGGTAAGGTTGCGGATGAGTCGATAATGCTTCGGGCATAAACCCCAATTGAGCCAGAGGTTTCATCCCCCTTTGGATGTAAGTATCAAAAATCTGGTCGATGATCGTCCAACTATAAACCGGATTGCCATCTTTGTCTTCGGTGTACATGTTTGTCGATCCCCATTTAAGCGCGGGAGCCCCGTCACCTGTCGTCATCAGGTTGTGGGCGCGTACATAAACAGGAACCGGGCTAAGCGTGGACAATTCGGAAAGCAACTTCTTCCCATCTTTCATATAGGTATAGTTGGGTTCGTCATAACCAAACCATGCCCATATAGGTTTCATTGCAGTTTTCGGCTGGTTAACATCGACATTGATGACCACAGGTCTGGACTGTGAAAGTCCGATTTGGATTGTCATAATCACAACTATCAGTGATACAGTACATTTCATTTAATTCCAATTTAGTTTAATGATTTCCAAATATATCATAGAAAAAATGATCAACCCAATGCCTGATCATCGAACAGCAATGTTTTTTACATCTCAAATTCCAGATGAATTGTAAGCAGGCATCTAAATTGAGTGGTAAAATATTTTGCTATTTTTGAGCAGGTAAACAGCTATAATAATTTCGGATATGAGACCAACATATGAGGATTTGGAAAAAAGAATCGTTTTGCTGGAAAAGGAAATTTCGGAGCTGAAATTAATACAGATTTCTTCTGAACAAGTGCGGGATATCCAGTTGCAAAATGAAGAACTTGAAAAGGCAAAGAACCTGGCTGAACAAAATGAACGTAAATACAGGATGCTCTTTGAATCAACCGGTACTGTCAATTCTATTTTCGACAAAAATTGTTGCCTGATTATTCAAAACGAACTTTCTACAAGAGAATTGGGAGGTGGTGAAACTTCCGTTGGACAGTCTGTCTTTCAGATATTCGGTGAGAATATCGGAAAGCACGTTTACGAGCGAATGAACCGGGTTTTGGAAACAAGTATTCCAGAGACATTTGAAACTCAATTTGACCTACCAACTGGTTTGAAATGGTTCAGGTCTACCTATCAACCCGTTTTCGATCCCTCAAACGAGGGGAACATTGTTGCGGTTCAGGTTGTTTCACAGGATATTACAGAAATTAAAAATTTCGAACTTGAACTAATTAAAATCAAAAAAGAAGTTGAGGAGAGTGAACGGAAATTTCAGCAAACGATCTGGGATATGCGTGTTGGGGTGTTGATACAGGGACCCAAAGCTGAAATCCTGATGAGCAATCCCGCCGCGCTTGAATTACTGGGCCTGACGGAAGACCAGCTCCTGGGAAAAACTTCTTTCGACCCTGACTGGAACGTTATTCATGAAGACGGCTCTCCTTTTCCCGGACCAACCCATCCTGTACCGACAGCAATTGCAAGCTGCCGTCCTGTTCGCGATGTTGTGATGGGTGTATATCACCCAATAGAAAGGCACCATGTATGGCTTTTGGTTGATGCAATTCCACAGAATATCGTCGATGGAGCCGTTCAACAGGTAGTGTGTACCTTTATCAATATCTCGAAACGTAAGAAAGCAGAATTGGCACTAAAAGAGAGTGAAATACAATTAAGGGAGTTGAATGCAACTAAGGATAAATTTTTCTCGATCATTGCACATGACCTCAAAAGTCCATTTAACGCAATTGTCGGTTTTAGCGAACTTTTGGTTGAACAGATCAGGGAAAAAGATTATGATGGCCTTAAGGAATATGCCGGTTACATCTACACTTCCTCTTTAAGGGCGATGTCGTTGTTGTCCAATTTGTTGGAATGGTCAAGGACTCAGATCGGCAGAATGAACTATTCACCTGAAAGAATTGAATTGCAGGCTATCGTCAATGAAACGATTGAATTGTTGACAGATTCGGCAAAGCAGAAAGATATTGCTATCTCAAACAAGATTTCTGAAAAATTGATCGTTTTCGCAGATAAAACAATGATTGGCACCGTATTGAGGAACCTGGTTTCAAATGCCATAAAATTTACGAATTCGGGTGGCCATGTTAATCTAACAGCTCAACAAATTGATGACGAATTACTGGTCTCGGTTGCCGATAATGGAGTTGGGATAAGAAAAGAGGCTATTCCCAATTTGTTCCTGATCGAAGAGAGCAAATCAACTTCGGGTACCGAAAAAGAGACAGGCACTGGATTGGGTTTGATGTTGTGCAAGGAGTTTATTGAAAAACACGGCGGCCGGATTTGTGTTGAAAGTGAGGAAGGGGTTGGGAGCACTTTTAGTTTTACATTGCCTAAGTTTGGGTAATCAAACGCTGTCAGGAACTTGGATCCCCCTCGTTTGTAACGAGGGGTTGATGGTTTATCGTTTGCAACGATTAGTATATAATCAAAAGGGTTGGGAACGATCGGGTCCTTCGATTTCCAATCGAGGTAAATTAAAGCGATTGGAAATCGCCAGACCCACAAGCTCCTAACGGTTGTGGGCGATCGGGTCCTTCGATTTCCAATCGAGGTAAATTAAAGCGATTGGAAATCGCCAGACCCGCAGGTTCTTTCCAACACTTTCCGAATTTTCAAATCACTTCCTCCTCGCCACTACGATCGTTTGCTTTGTCCCTAAAAATTGGGTATATTTGGTCGTAATTGAAATGTCAAAAAATGAGAACGGAACTGACAAAACAGGATATATTGGAACTGCTTGACAGACAAGCAAAAGAGTTCCATGAACGGATATTGGAGTCAGACCGGAAGTTGGATATGAGCATTGAAAAAAGCCGTTTGGAGTTCGATGAGAGACTAAAAAAGAGCCAGAAGGAGTCAGAAAAAAGCCGCAGGGATTTTAACAAACGTTTTGGTCAGATAACAGGGACCTGGGGAAAGTTTGTGGCCGAGATGGTAAAACCCAGGATTATCAAACTTTTCAAGGACAAGGGGATTCCGATAAAGACAACCTTGCAAAATGTTGTTGGACTGCTTGGAGACGAAAATTACTATGAAATTGATTTACTGTTGATCAACTCCAAAATAGCGGTTGCAGTCGAAATCAAAAGTTCGCTAAGTGTCGATGACGTTAAAGAACATTTAGAAAGGTTGGAAAAAATACAAAAGGTACAACCAGAAAGGATTGACCTGAGCGGTGCCACGCTAATGGGTGCTGTTGCGGGAATGATCGTTGAAAACGATGCAGACAAGTATGCTTATAAACAAGGTCTATATGTCCTCAGGCAAAAAGGGAACCTGGTTGAAATAATGAACGATGATAAGTTCATGCCCAAAGAATGGAAGGTCAACTACTAAAAACACCTCAAGGTTTGTGAAACGCTGCCAAAATAGTGGCCTAAAATGGTGATTTTGAACTTCAAATGTGCCTAATGTCAACACATATATGCACATAGGTTTAACACTCTCTGTATTCATAGTTTTCTCCTCATTAAACCCTTTCCCAATCTTCCCTGCCCCGTCCGAGATTCCATTCCAAATTTTCAGGACCACCGATCGCGGACGGTTTTTGGTGTGGCGCTCTTTCCCTGGGTTGCACGGTCCTTTGAGCTTTTGAGCATTTACAGGGTTTGTGTTCGGGACCTTTTACCCAGGGTTATTCAGGTTAG
This sequence comes from Mariniphaga sp., assembly GCA_037128295.1. Classification (GTDB taxonomy): domain Bacteria; phylum Bacteroidota; class Bacteroidia; order Bacteroidales; family Prolixibacteraceae; genus JAAFHB01. Next base: position 10,229 of record JBAXWR010000086.1, on the reverse strand, counting down.
ACCCCTGTCGGGGTCGGGATCGTGGAAGGACTTTGAAACGTTTCAAAAACTAAAAGCTGGAAATTCTGAATCTAACTGGTAATCAGCTAGATAAAATATTGACCACTTCCAGAGAATCCTTCGTTGTATATTCGGTTTCTATTGATATTTATTTCCTACGGAAAAGTCATGAAGTTTTACCTTTTCAGATGTTTGGAGTGCAGAAGCATTTTTAAACAATCACAGCATTTCCAAATTTTCAAATCAACGAATTTTCAAATCTGTTTTCCGTTCTCCCTTCTCCTTTTTCCGGTCTCCTTTTTAACCCCATGCCCCAAGCCCCAAGCTCCATGCCGATAGTTCAGTGTTCTTTCCTGAATACCACCGGCGCCACCCCAACCTCCTTCTTGAAATACTTACTGAAGTAGAGAGGGTCTGAGAACCCAAGTTGATAGGAGATTTCAGAGATGTTCAGCTCGGAATTCATCAACAGTTGCTTGGCCTCTTTGATCCTGATCTCCCGGATCAGGCTGTTCACCGACCAACCGGTCACAGCTTTTAACTTCCTGTATAACTGCATCTTATTTGTGTTAAAATGCGATTCGATTTTCTCGTTTGTCAACTCTTCATCTGAGAGATTTTCTTTGATAAAACCGACCACCCTGTTTACGAAAGGATCGTCAAAACTCAGGGCAGTAGTTTCTTCAGAGGGTATTTCAACAAACTGTGATTGACGGTATTTTTCGATCAGCTTCTGGCGGTTCGTCAGCAAGGTTTTGATCTTGGCCAGCAGGATCTGTTCGTTGAAAGGTTTGGGCACATAGTCGTCGGCACCAGTCTCCAAACCTTCGAGGGTATCTTCGATGGTGCTTTTTGCGCTAAGGATGATGATTGGGATATGTTGGGTAAGTACCTCATTTTTCAAGATTTTACATAGTTCGATTCCGTTCATTTCAGGCATCATCACGTCTGTTATAATCAAATCCGGAATATGTTGCAAAGCCAGTTCATGGCCAATTTTCCCATTGGCTGCTTCAATGGTTTCATAATTTGGGTGCAGCGACTGTTTCAGGTAGTACCTAATTTCGGGATTGTCCTCAACAATCAGGATCTTTAACTCTTTTTTCGCCTTTGTGTTTGTAGATAATTCCGGATCATCCACCGATTCCAACTCTTCAATTGCAGGGACAACCGGATGATAACGTAAAGAATAGGTAACCGGTAATTCAGAGACTGTGATGATGTTATTGTTTTCAAGATGTTTTTTACCTGTTTTGAAAAGTATCCTGAACTGCGTAAAATTGTGCAGTTCGCTTGTGACATCAATTTCACCTTTATGTAACTCAACAAGGTTCTTTACAATCGATAATCCTATGCCAGAGCCTATCGTATCGTTCTTCTGAAAATCTTTATTCTCAACCTGATAGAAGCGGTCGAACAACTTTTCCAGTTTATCGGCTGGTACACCAATTCCGTTATCGCGCACAATGATTTCGCATTGATGGATAGTAGGAAGATCATTGATGATGATCCTGATTTCACCATTTGCAGGTGTAAATTTGAAAGCATTGCCAATCAGGTTGAACATTATTTTCTCGAAGCTGTCGGGGTCAAACCAGATCACAAGCTTTTTGACATTCGATTCAATGAAGAGGGTGATATTCTGGTGGGCAGCATTTCCGGCAAAGGCCAGCTTAATCTCATTAACAAACTCCACCACATCGTAAGGCGCAACGTTGAGGTGAACATTTCCAGTTTCAATCTTGCGAAAATCAAGCAGTTGATTGATCAGTGTCAGCAATCTTTGGGTATTGCCATACATGATCCCAAGATGGTTTTTGATCTCCTGGCTAAACCCTTCTATGCGTAACATTTTTTCGAGGGGTGCCAGAATCAGCGACAATGGTGTACGGATTTCATGCGAAATATTGATAAAGAATTTGATTTTCAGGTTGTTGATTTCTGCATCTTTTTCACGGTGAACCCGTTCAAGAAGGGCCTCGTTTTCAAGCCTTGCCCGTGATAAGCTGTATTCGCGTACAAGATACAACAAGCCGGAAATCAGTAAACCATATAAAATATAGGCCCACCAGGTTTTCCAATAGGGAGGAAGAACTTTAATTTCAATTGAAGTCCCTTCGTTGTCCCATATCCCATCGGCATTGCAAGCTTTAACCGTAAAGGTGTATTCCCCGGCAGGGAGGTTGTTGTACGATTTGTATCGTTGATTGTAATCTAGGTAAACCCAATCGGGATCAATACCCTTCATTAAACAGGCAAATTTTACCTTCTCCATCTGTGAAGTGGTCAACGCCGCAAACCGGAATCCGATTACTTTATGTTGGTTATCTAAAGTAACCGATTTTGTGGCAGAGATATTTTCCGTCAACAATATTCGCCCCAGGACTTTCTTGGCAATCGGAACTGATTGATTAAACACTTGTAAATCAGTAAATATAACTTTAGGAACATCCTGACTAGAGACAATCTTTTCGGGATAAAAACGGTTAAAGCCATTGTAACCCCCGAAATACATTTCACCATCAATGGTTTTTAGGGCAGAATAGGTTGTAAAATAGGACCCCTGAAGTCCGTTGTTGGAGGAATAATTGGTTATTTTATAATCCGCACCTGTGGTTTTTGAAAGATGGGATATCCCATTCATACCTGCAACCCAGATATCTCCTGTGGAACCAGACAGAATACCTGATGTTTCATTGGAAGGCATCCCGTTTTGGGTATTGAATTGCTTAATTATCTTATGGTTAGAGTCCATTAAAAACAGTCCGTCCCAGGTTCCGATCCAGATATTCTTATCCTTGTCTTCGCACAAAGCATTGATATAATCAGAATCGACACTTTTAGAAAACTGTGAAGGGAGGATATTTTCTGTATGGTCACCGGTTAAAATAATTATTCCATTTCCCAGGGAACCGCAAACAATAGAGCCATTGATTAGCTCAATCATCTTTCTCACTTTGGCTTTATTGATAAATTCCAATTCAGGATGAACAGGCTGAAACCCTTCCGTAGCCAACTTGTCAATCATACAAAAGCTAAACCCTTCGCCATTTGAGCCAATCAGCAACCGGTTGTCTTTTGTAACCAACAATGACATAATATTATCAGATGGAATACTTCCTTTTCCTTGTGATTGATGATAATTTGTAAATTGCTTTCGTTTAAGATTATAGCATGAAAGTCCATTGGTTGTTCCAATCCAGATATTGCCACTTTTATCGGGTTCCAAGGCTCTGATTGTATTGTGAACCAGTGAGGGTTTATTCCCAGGAGAAGCTGTTATTGTCTGAAAAGACTCATGTAAATGGTTATAAACGGAGACTCCCTGACCAAAAGTCCCGATCCAGATATTGCCATCCGGACTTTCGCAAAACGATGAAACAAAGTTGTACTGCAAGCTATTTGGATTACCGGGATCTTTTTGATAATGGGCAAATAACTGGGTATTAGGATCATATTTATTGATTCCGTCGTTTGTGCCAATCCAATACACCCCTGATTGGTCTTTGATAATTGCGGCGATGCTGTTGTTGCTCAAACTGCCAGGGTTATTGTAAATCGACTGATATTGGGAGACATTGCCGTTTATTAAATTCAGAATATACAATCCTCCACCTTGTGTCCCGACCCACAATGAATTTTTTTCAACAAGTAATGAGCGCAATGTATTATTGTAATAATTCACCTTTTTGTTCCATTCTGAGAATTCGCTGAATTTTTCATTTTTAGGGTCAAACTGAAAGAACCCACTGGATAACATGAGGTTGAAAATCCCCCGGCTATCCTGCCAGATACTCCATATAAAATCCTCAGAGATTGTGCGCCGTATTGCATCCGGCACATTGTATTGCTTAACCAACTTTGATTGCGTATTATAACAAGTTAACTGACCAAACTCCGCACCAATCCAAAGAATCCCTTCCCGATCGAAGTACAGGGAGGAAACTGATTTGATTTGTGGTAAAACCTTTTCACATCGGTTGGTCAAGGAGTTGAAAGAGAAGAATCCATTGGTTGGGGTGCCAATCCAGATGTTCCCCGATTTGTCTTCGGTGATAATTCCTTTATTCCCATAACGGGTGCTCTCTTTTTTATCGGAAAGCAAAAAATGGTCAAAATTATCGAGCTTTTGATTGTAGCGGTGCAAATAATTCACAGTGAGGAACCATAACTGGTTTTTTGAATCGCAGTATTGTGTCAGTATCGTGTTGGTTGACAGGCTGCATGAGTCGTCAACCTGCTTGGTATATTGCTTGTTTTCTACACCATCGAAACGGTTTAAGCCATTGTTGGTTGCCACCCACAAAAAGCCGGTTCGGTCCTGGGTTATTCCGTTTACCCGGTTGCTAGTTAACCCTTGCCCGGTGGTAATCTTTTCAAAAGTTATGGGAACATTTTGGGCCATCAAAGAGAAAGCCTCAAGTAGAAAAATAAACCCAATTGTACTTTTGAAAAAGATTCCCATTTTTTTCGATCTGTTAGCAATAAACAAAAATAACTTTTTTGTCTGGATTCCTAAAATCTCAAAAGTCAATGAAATTTGGATTTTATTGTATATGTCAATATAACAGTCATATACAATATTCATGGTATTATTCATTGTTACAATAATCCATTTAATTGCAATAATTCTCCATTGTAAAGCGAATGGTGGGGTCCTATTTTTGATCCACAATTTTACCAAACAATGATCAGCAATAACAATGAAAAAACGATAGAGTACCTTTTGTATGCATTGATCTGCATATTGATGATCGGAATCGTGATCATCACACTTTCTTAAATTTCCAATTTCCAATTTCGATTTTCCAATTTCTAATTTCCAATAACAATTCAATTCATGATTAATTCAATTAACAATGCACAAGCCAATTTCTGAAAAACAAAACAAATTCCGATTTGCATGGCTGCTATTTGTCATGCTGATCATGTGCTTCAATGCGAATGCACAAAGCATTGCTGTAACAGGTGTGGTCACCGACTCAAAAGGTGAACCGTTACCAGGTGTTACAGCCATCGTCAAGGGTACAACAACAGGTACCATAACAGATGCAGACGGTAAATTTTCGCTCCCTAAGGTTTCTGCAAATGGAACCCTGGTCTTTTCGTTTGTAGGGATGCAATCACTCGAAACTGCGGTTAAAGGTAGAACAGTTATCAATGTATCGCTTAAAGAAGATGCCATACAGATTGAAGAAACTGTAGTGGTTGCTTACGGTACACAAAAGAAACGGGATGTAATCGGGTCGGTATCGAGGATTGGAGGCGAAAACCTTTCCCGGATGTCTGTTTCCTCATTTGACCAGACCTTGCAAGGGATGGCACCGGGATTACAGGTGACATCCAATAGTGGAACACCAGGGGCACCAGTTCAGGTTAAGATACGTGGGGTAAGTTCGATAACATCCAGCACTGAACCATTATGGATTGTTGACGGTATCCCGATCAAATCAGATCCGGTTGGTTCTACTTTTGAAGGTGAGATCAACCAAAGTTCAATGTCGATGATCAACCCTTCAGATATTGAGTCTGTTGAAGTTTTAAAAGATGCAGCAGCCACGGCTATTTATGGGTCACGCGCATCAAACGGGGTCATCCTTGTGACGACCAAATCGGGGAAAAAAGGGAAGAGTGTTATTGATGTGGAATTCAAAACAGGGGTTTCCGATTTCACCAAGACCAATATTGGTCTTGCCAATTCAGCAGAGTATTTTAAGATCATGGACACTGCCAAAACCAACACTCCCGGTATCGGCGGCACATACGATCCCCAGTCCGATATTATCCAACCCTTGCTTCCGGGATGGAAAACTCCGATTACCAGGGCCCTGGCAATGGCAACGAACACCAATTGGTTTGATCAGTTGACCAGGCAAGGCAGTTTTAACGAAATGAACTTCTCTTCCTCCAAAGGGTTTGATAAGGGATCAATGTTCGTTTCAATGAATTACAGGGACGACAAGGGAAACCTAAAATTCAGTAATTTACAACGATATACGGGCCGCATTAACCTGAATTACTCCGCCTCGAAAATTCTTGACTTAGGCTTTAGGATGATGGTTTCGAGCACCAAGAACAACCGACTGAAATCGCAGGAGGGTAAAGGAAGTTCGGGTGGTTGGCAACAAATGATGCTTTATTCGCTTCCGTGGATGCCTGTCTATGAGACTACCGATCCAAGCGGATATTGGAATCCGGCAACAGGTGCCAATGCACTCGCCGGTATCGACCCTGCTAATGCCCTCAGTACAATGAACTCCTTCAGGACCATCGGGAACGCAACTTTTGAATTAAGGATTCCTTACGTTGATGGATTATCAGTCAAAGGGGAAGCCGGGTTTGATGTGTTGAACAACAGAGACCTTTCGTGGCAGTCGAAGGTGATGAGGGAAGAAGGAAACGACATCGCCAAAGAACGCAAACGTGACGATTATTCAATGACATACAACATCTACGGGAACTATAACAAAACATTCAAAGACCATTCGCTAACGGTTGTGGCCGGCCATGAACGCCAGACCAATAATGCACATGAAATGAGGGTTGAGGGGAAAAATCTTCTTGGCCAGTACAAAGAGGTTGGAACGCCTTCCACACCATTGGTCTATTCCTCAAATTTTGGTTGGGAGAGTTATTTCATGGCCTATTTTGGTAGGGTGAACTACAAATATAAAAACCGTTACCTCTTTGGTGCAAGTACCAGGTATGATGGATCCTCAAAATTTTCCTCAGATACAAGATGGGGATTATTTTCTTCCCTGTCAGCAGGATGGATAGTCTCTGACGAATCATTTTTCAAATCGGATAAGATTAATCTGTTAAAAATCAGGGGCAGTTTTGGCCAGACAGGAAACCAGAATATCCCTGCCAATACCAATGTTACAACTTATGCGGTTAAGACCGGGACAGGAACCTACCAGGCCCTGCCAAGTGCCTATATCAATTCCATAGGCAACTCCAGTGTATCGTGGGAGGTATCGAACAATTACGATTTGGGAGTTGATTTTGGATTGTTTGGCAACCGAATCAATGGATCTGCTGCCTATTTTTTGAAGGACGTGAACAAACTTCTCCTCGCAGTTCCCCTTCCTGCCTCTGCTGGAATCACAGGTGGCAACAGCTTGTTTGACAATATCGGCGACATGCGCAGCGAAGGTTTTGAGTTCAATGTTACAGCCGCTGCTTTTAACAAGGATAAATTCAAATGGGACATTACTTTAAACTATACTTACAATAAAAACAAGGTCATTACGTTGACCCCTCAGGCAGATAAATCGGGTTCAGGAATCCTTGTCGGCAATGCACTGACCAAATCAGGATTGGCACTTGGGACCTATTATATGGCCGAATCAGCAGGGATTGACCCTCAAAAAGGTATCCCCATGATTTATGAGATTGATCAGACCGTTTATAAGGCATCAGGGAATACGGTTCCAACAGGGAAATTGATCCCTGCAACAACTGTGAACCTACTTGGAAACCGGATGTTGCTTGATGGAAAAACAGGTTTGCCAAAATGGTACGGTGGCATACAAAACACCTTTACCTACAAAAATTTTGATCTTGGTGTATATGTCAGTTTCTCTGGTGGGAATTATATCTTTAATGCACACAAGAACCAGGTGAACAACCCAAGTTATGGTATCGTTCAGGTATATAATGAATTACTTTACGACAGTTGGCAGAAACCTGGCGATATTGCCAACAATCCACAATTGATGTGGAATGCAGTATTGCCTTATGATAGCAATGGCAACCCTGTCTCCACCCCTGCCAAGTATTTTAATGCCTCTGAATCAAAATACCTTGAGAAGGGTGACTATGTAAGGCTAAAAAATGTGGTTTTTGGATACAATGTGCCACAAAGCATTTTGAACAGGTTAAAAATCAGCGGGGCAAGGATCTATTTTTCAGGAACAAACCTGATAACATTCACGAAATTCAGCGGTTGGGACCCGGAGCTTCCGCTTGATGGGAACATTGGCGGAGTAAACTTCACGTCAAGCAGCATGCCACAGACTAAGGCATATTCCTTTGGGCTCAATTTAAAGTTTTAACCAATTAAACGCACAATACATCATGAAAAAAATATTGATCTTAAGTTTAGTGATGCTGGCAGCGATAGCCTGCGACCAGAAAACGTACTTCGATCTTGAGCGGCCACCGCAATTCCCTTGGAACAGCATGGCAGAGCTTGAGATGGCAGCGATTGAGCCTTATCGCGCAATCGGCAACAATGCCTGGGGCGACCCAATGGGCGAATTTAATCTGTATATGTACACCACATCCGACATCAGCCAGCTCATTCCCGGAACTTCCGGTAACCTTTATTGGTACGAATATTACAACAGGCTTTACAGGACAACTGCCTCGGCCGGGCGATTGAACGATGTCTGGACAATTTGTTACAATACAATTACCAGTTGTAATATTGCCATTGATTTTATTACCGGTAAGGAAGATGCGAAGGAATTGGTCGTGCCGGGAATGACAACCGCCGATTACGAAAATCAGGTAAAGCGGATCAAAGGCGAACTCTATTTTATGCGTGCATTTGCGTATTATCACCTGGTTAGGTTCTTCTGCCCTCCTTACGTTGCCGGAGGAACGAACACAGGTAAATACATTACCCTCAGGACTAAATTCACCGAAGACCCGGCCAGTATCCAGAACAGCTATCTTGGAACAGTTGAGGAGGTCTATCAGCAGATGTTAAAAGACCTTCTGGCTGCAAAGGATTTATTGCCAAATAAGTACAATTCGGGTATTCACAATGCAAGCTATAAATCTGGCCGTGCCAATAAATTTGTAGCATCAGGGATGCTCGCAAGGCTCTATTTCCTTATGGGGGATTATACAAAAGCTGAAACAGAGTGTACCTTTATTATCGATCAGGGAGGTTATTCAATTGAGGGGATCTCACCGATGGATGCTTTTTCAAGGAATGCCGGAATGGCCGATAGCCCTGAGGTTATTTGGGAAATGGTTTCCAACCGCAATGCCGACTTCGGCGAAAAGATAGCCACAACCATCAATAAATCGCATTATACGGCAATGAATGGGGGTCGTGGCACGAGTTGGAGCCGCTGTGGTTGGGACCAGTTCACTATGAGTTATTATGCCTTGAAAAAAATTGGTTGGATGACTGATCCTGCGAATGGAAATTATACCGAAACCGCTGAGGCCAAGAAAGACCTGAGATACCATTCTGTAACAAATCCTGATGATGCGGTCACATCTCAACGTGGTTACTGGTACCGTCTGGAACCGTTCGTAGATGAAGCGGCCTCAGGTGTCGATCATACAACGTGGTTGAACAAATATGAAACCCAATACAGAAGTGTGCCTGCAGCCCAGGTTTGGTGTGACAAGTATTACAGGGCTCCGGATGGCAGGTATGCAAATATTCCTTTTATGAGGTTGCCTGAATTTCTGCTGACCCGTTCAGTATTAAAGTTTTTGAAAAATGACAAAACAGGCGCAGCCGTTGATCTGAACAGGGTCAGAGTTCGGGCAGGACTCAGCAGTATTGCAGCAGCGAATCTGACCAAAGACGATATCGACAACGAAAGGATCAAGGAACTGGGTGCAGAAGCCGGCGATTGGGTAACCTATAAAATTTCATTAAAGGAACCTATTGGCCTTGGCGACCGGAAAAGCGATGTGAAATTAATTACACCTCCTTATGCCGACTTTTTCTGGAACGTCCCAATCATCGAGTCAGACCTCAATTCTGCATATAAATAGTATTGCATTTTTATAATGTTACCTCAGACATGTCCCAGGCTCGCCTGGGACATATTTTTCTCTGAGATTATGGACTTAAACCGCTATTACAACTTTTCGCCTTTCGTGGGACTTAATTAAAAGTTTCGCGCAAAACCCGCGAAGAACGCAAAGGAAGGGTGTTAAAACCTTTGCGGGACTTGGCGTACTTTGCGAGACATAAAAAAAAGTTTCTCGCAAAGTACGCGGGGAGCGCAAAGAATGGACAAAATTATTTGGTGATGAAAAAGCAAATTGGATCGATTATCTATTTGATTTTTGGACTGGTACTGAATGGGTTTGGACAGAATGCCAACGATCTGAGTTCCTGGTTGGATCGGATTGAAGGGAAAGCCTCGCTCAGGTTTACCCGTCATAGCTATGATTTTTTCAACCGGGCGGAGGAGACCCTTCTTGTTCCGGTTAACGGATCAACCCAAAAACAGGAAATAACCTTTCAATCA
>JBAXWR010000085.1:0-26902 GCA_037128295.1 Mariniphaga sp. | reverse complement strand
TTCAAGTCAAATCAAATATTTCTTGGGGGAGTAATTTGAACTTGAAAAAAAGCTTTGATAAAGGTTTGCCACTTCTTCTTTTATCCTATATCGTTTCTCTATTTGGAAATCTTTCTTCCAAGAATTCTCTCCAAAACCTTCAATACAAAAATTTTCAATTTCTGTGTAATCAGTATCATCTAACTTGTAATCAGTATTTTTATAGGCAAACTGCTCGTTAAAATCCAATGATTTTGCCTTATATTGCGAGATAAGGCTATTAGCGATGTTTAGTATTCGTTTTTCCGTTCTGTTTTTTTCTGTCAATGAGCCTATTTCTTTGATAAATATTGCCTCATTTTCTTTCCAGAGTTCATTTCCAAGTATTTCGGGTATTTTTGCCAACAATGTAGCATCAGTATAAATCAATCCTTTCTTTAAGAATAGGTTAATGTTCTTAATAGCTTTTAAACTTAACATACTATATCCTTGCGGAATCGAAAGCCATAAATTTAAAAAAGCCCTGCTTTTATCTTTTAAATCCAGTTTATTTTCAGCAAATTCAATTATTTTCTCTTCGTCTTCAAATGAAAACAATACATGCCAGATATCTTCTATGTTGTAAGTAACTGTGTGATTTATACCTTTCTTATCAATCCTTGTTTTATTAGTTGTGAAATAATAGTTAATCCAGTCATCGCCAAAAAGGTTTTTTAAACGTGCAGAAATTGGACATCCTGCTACGTTGGTTCTATCATTATAATTGAACGAAAAATGGTGATTGAAGTGTTTAATAAGAAACTCTTTGATTTCCAAGAATTTAAAGTTTGCTTTAGTCCGTAAAAAGCATTTATTATAAAGGGCTTTTTTTGTGTCAATATCAAGATTTTGCCAACCTCCCTTTTCAACAGTTTTTTCCTTTAACTGTATATTGTTGATAAAGCTCCAAGCGCGGAACTCTTCAAAATCAGGATGACTAACCGGGCATCGATCTTTTGTTGGTTCAAGGGTGCATTTCCCAACCAATCCTTTTTGTGAACGTAAAGGGCGTTTGTAGAAAATCGCTTTATGGACGTCTTTAAAGAAAGAACTATCAATGGATAACTGGATTTGAAAATCAAAAATATATTTTATTTCGTTTTCGTACTGTTGACGAATGGGTGTCCAATTTTCTCGTATTCGGTTACCTTCATTTTCCAATTCGGCCAAAGCCCAACCAACGGTTTTTATTTCAAATCCATTATCTCTTTTCAGTAAAATGTATTCCTCTATCTTTCCAGCAACTCTTTTTTCGGACCGTTTTAAATCAATTTGGCTTTCGGTTTCAATTTCAAACCCTTTTTCTTCAGCTTCTTTTTCTTGTTCTATAATAGTTTCCCCTTTACTGCTTTTAAAACCTCTTCTCTGTGCAATATGATAAAAGGCTCTTCCGATTTTATGCCTTTCAATCTCATTTTTAAGGTCTAATTGAACAGTTGCCAGTTCTTTTCTTAATTGAAAAGGACTTGAATAATCAGGAATTCCGTCACGATTAAAATCCAATTTTACCCATTGCTCAAATTTTATTGCCTGGACAGGATATTTGCGATTTAGCCCATTCTTTTTGTCATATCTTCTCCATTGGTTTAGTTCCTCTTCTGTTATAGGACAAAATCCATTTTTCATCAGAACATCAAGGGTTTCCCAAATACGGTACTTTCTAGATTGAATTAATCGGCGGATGGAGCGTTTTTGTGTACGTTTTGCAGCATAGGAAAATTCATTCCCCTTTTCAGAACCCACGCCTTTTTTAAAAACCAATGCACCATATTTCACAAATTGTTGAATAATATCATTATCAATGTGTGGATTACGGATGGAAAACCCAATTGAATTTGTTCCAAGGTCTAAACCTAAAATATTCTCCATAATTTTGTGCTTTTAATTTATTTTATTTTAAATTTGCATCTGAAAGACTTATCACAATAAGGCTATAAGCCGAAGAAAATTTCTTAACCTCGCGTACTCCGTGGGGTTTTTTTATGATTTCCGTCCTCACAAGATCTTGTAAAACATTTATCAGGCACAAGTTGCCTTCGTTTTTTTGTTTCTAACATGCTCATCCATATTTGTGACCTGAGAAAATCGCAACCGGAAAAGGTTGCTTTTTTGAAGATGAAAGCTTTATTTTTAAAGAATTCCTTCATAAAAATAAGGGTTTAGGAAAAGTAAAATAAGTAAATGTTGAACTAAGTTTTTGAACACCCTAAAACTATGAATAATTAATTTCAAATGCCAACATATTGTACAATAATTTTTCTTTCGTTCCCGCTCTTTTGATAATCCGGTTCATTACGGCGCATGGAACATTTGATCTTTTCTGGATATTCTGGTTGCGCCGCAGGGTGGGGGAGGCCTTTATTTCCTACAAATATTTTGCTCCTCTGGAGCTTTTGACCGGACAAAAAAGAAGGTGCGTTTTCCCATTCTTGTTGGGATTTACAGCCAAAACATCTGGTTAGACAAGTCAAAAACCCAACGGTGTCGGAGACCCGTCGGCGTTTGGATTAGGATACTTAGTTAGTGAAGTCAAGACCTGACAGGTAGTGTTTCCATTACATCTCCACCAACGAAATCTGTTTCTTTATGCCGCGCCATTCGTGTTCAAGTTCGGTCCATTTCAGACGTTGCTCCCACGGTACGACATCTGAATTCTTCCTTTCAAAGAGCAAAAGATAGCCATGTTCCAGCCCCAATTTGTCGAGATACCGCGAAATCTGGTCCTTGCCATCTTCAAGTGTATAGGAATCGTAGTTGATTTTCAGCTCGATCACAAAACGCTCGCCGACATATTCGATCAACAAGTCGCAACGTCCGCTACCCAAAGCCATTTCCCGCTCAACCTTTCCGCCATCGTTGACGATGCGCTGCAAAAAAGCCATTAGCAGCAATTGGCGACCGCTTTCACGGAAGCTAAACTCGCCAAGCCAGCTTTCGGAATGTCGGCGGTAGAATTTCTGAAACTCCTTCAACAACAAGTCGATATCTAATTTTCCATCGGGTTTGAAATACCATTGGGTCTCCACTTTGGGTATGATCAATTCCTGGAAGTTGGCATTTAAAACACGGGGGATAATTTCGTTGTAGATCAGATTGGCGATTTTTATCCCATCGGTCCTTGTTTTGGTGATGATTCCAAGGTCTTCGGCCAATCTCAGGTCATCGTTGAACTCGTCGTATTTCAGGTCTGCCCCCGAAAGGATAGCATCGATAATGGGGCGGATGCGCGGGTTTTGTAGCTTGTCCATCAAACTATCGAGGTGCGTGTCCCTTCGTAGGATCAGGTTTTCTTTGGCTTCTTCTACAATTTCAATCGTAATGGCCTTGGAGACATCCTTTCCCAATATTTTGTAACAGATTTCACTTGCAAGAGCATTTACAAGCCAGGGTTGTCCTCCGGTAAGCAAATAGATCAAATCAATGACTTTTGGTGTAAACACTTGGCCGCCTTCATCGGTATATTGTTGAAAAAGTCCGGTTATATCGGCTTTTGAAAAATTACCGATTGACAGGGATTTGGCCTTAACATTAAAAGGGGATCCGCTCCCAATCGACTTGTCGTTATCCCTCACCTTTTCCTTGTATTCCCTCACATCGCGCAAACCGACCAAAGCTACCGAAGATGGAAAACTTTCCGGGCGAAACTGAAACCCGTCACGCAATTGACGTAGTACAGAAATAAGCACATCGTCGTAAAGCGCGTCTATTTCATCGATCAGCAAAATAATTGGCAAATTGTTCTGTCGTGCCCAGTCGGTCAAATAGTTTTTAAAAACATTGATTGAAGGTTCATATCCGGTAGGATCAGGAGGGAGGTGCTGTTCTGCAACTTGTTGTTGGGCAGCACTATATAAACTCTCAATAAATGCCTTGTTTGCCTTTTCGGTGGTATTCGAGCGGAATCCACCTGTCTCTAATGAGAATTGGACTGCGGTATATTTTTGTGAGCGGTTCAACTGTAGTGCCAATGCACGCAATAACGTGGTTTTCCCTGTTTGCCTGGGGGCATGAATGGTGAAATAATACTCATTTTGAATTAGTTGCATAATGGTATCATTTAGTCCCCGCAAAGGATCAACCATATAATGCTTTTCTGGGTTACATAATCCCGTAACATTAAAAAACCTTTCCATGATAGTGTATTTTGACAAAGATAGTGAATTTGGTATGAATGTCCAAAATATCCGGTTACGCGGATCTAAACCCCAACGGTGTCGGAGACCCGTCGGTGGTTGGATTAAGGAAGAATAAACCTGATTTTTAAGACGCTGTCAGGGGCTTCGCACGCTGACAGGTCGCCTTTCGCAAGTTTCTACTTTCTTTTCTTCTTTACACCTTTTAATATCTCCTGGTCTCCCACTTTTTCGAAACCGGCAATTGATGTGCTATCATCAAAAATAATATTTCCTTTTCGGTCGCTGACGGTAAGATGCAACTTTGCATCAATGCTTTCGGCGATCCTTCGGTCCATTGACCCTTTTACGGGTGCCCTTAAAAGTCCCGAGTTATTGCGGACAGCTACGATGGAATAGGTATTCTTCCTGTCTTTGACAGTGATTTTCGTTGTGTCAGTTCCTGTCTCCTCCAAATGCAATTTTGCATGGGTATAGGTGGCAAAACGGTATAAAGTGCTGTCGCATAGGAAGAACCCCAAAAATCCGGTAAACGGTTTCCCCAGCCATGGAACATTTGCAATCGAGAGCATAAAAGAGCTGTTCACTTTGTTGAAATTGTTGGACTGTATCCAAATCCAAGCAGATGGCATCGAAGAACCCCAGTCTTTTTCGATGTATCCTCTTCCATTATTGAAATTGTATTGCTTCCCGTCCTTTACAAGATTACCATCTAAGCTATGTGTAAGGCTAACCACCCCATGATAGCACTGCATAAACGGGACAAACCGGTACCATCCCATGATCCCAGGGTTTACAATTTTGGGCGAAGATAGTGCAACCTGTTCCGACATTCTGATTTCCCCGGAAACGAAAGAGCTGTCAGTTTGGATATTGAGGATGATTTTATCCTTGGAGAAATAGTTCTGGCCTATTTTAATTGCGAATCTCTTCTTTGAGAATGAAAATTCCCCGATTGGAAACGGATAGTAATCTGTCTTTGCCGTTTTCCCATCAATGATCTGAATGAAGGCATGTTGCTCTTTTCCATCCCCCGAAAGGGAAATACCAGGAATTACACTGAGAATGAAAGAGCCATCTTTGGAAACCATTTTAAAATACCACCCTTCAAAGTATTTCTTCCGCTTTTGGTTTCCCTGGAATATTTCGGGATGGCTTACTTTTCGTAACCCATATCCGGGCAAAATCGTGTGCGTGGAAAAATTCGACCATGATTCTTCGCTCTGGGCTTGTAAGTCATTAAAGCTCAAAAAACAAATCAAAACAAGAAGAAACAAAACTTTAAAAGGGGTTTTCATCTATAGCGAAGGTAGTGTTTAATTATCTGTTTGGTAGGATTTTAGAAATAATTTACAGAAAAGCCTATTGAGTGTTGAGGCAACCAATACTCAATAGGCTTAAAACATCAGTGAAAAATCGGTCTAAACGTCCTTTGTTTTTTTGACCAACTTGCTATTTTTAATGCTATAGGTAAAATAGATGATAATCCCGATGGCCATCCAGATGATCAAACGGAGCCAGGTGTCGAGAGGCAAAGAATACATCTGCAACAGACAGATGCCCGCGCCCAGAATGGGAACCAATGGAACCAAAGGCGTTTTGAAAGGGCGCTTCAGTTCGGGCCGTTTATACCTTAAAACAAGGATACCGACACAAACAATCACGAAGGCAAGCAAAGTCCCGATGGAAACCAATTCACCCAAAATATTGATAGGTAAAATACCGGCCAGAATAAGTGCTACTACTCCGGTAATGACTGTACTGTAATATGGCGTTTTAAACCTTGGGTGGATTTTGGAAAATTGCGGGGGCAGTAAACCATCTCTCGACATTGCATAAAAAATCCGGGGTTGGCCAAGCATCATCACAAGGATCACAGAGCTAAGGCCGGCAATAGCAGCTATTTTGATAATCGGGCGGAGCCAGAAGAGTCCTGCACCCATTTCGTTTACACCAACTGCAATCGGATCGGCAACGTTCAGAAAAGTATAACTTACTATCCCTGTTAAGACAATCGCGACCAGAATGTATAAGACGGTAGAAATCCCCAGCGACCCTAATATTCCGATCGGCATATCGCGTTGAGGGTTTTTAGCTTCCTGAGCCGCAGTGGAAACAGCATCGAAACCGATGTAGGCAAAAAAGATTACCGCAGAACCCCGAAGGATCCCGCTCCATCCGTAATGTCCCCAGACACCTGTGTTTTCAGGAATGAATGGATGCCAATTCGCCTTATGGACAAAAAAGAACCCGATCCCTATAAAGAGCATGATCACAAACACTTTGATAATGACCATCACATTGTTGAAACCTGCCGATTCTTTTATCCCAATGATCAATAATATCGTAATTAAAGCCACTACAAACATTGCCGGCAGATTGAGCACGGCTGTAATGTGAGGCAGATTTGCAATCAATATTCCAGATGAAGCTAAGCTATTTGTAAGTTGTTCGGTAATAGGCTTCCATCCGATTTCCGGAATATTTACAAGGACGGTACTCCAGGCAGCAGTAAACTGAGGTGGAATATTGATCCCGAAGTCTTTTAGAAAACTGACAACATATCCAGACCAACCAACTGATACTGTGGATGCTGCAAATAAATACTCCAAAATCAGGTCCCATCCGATAATCCACGCCACAAATTCTCCAAGGGTTGAATAGGCGTAAGTATAGGCACTGCCCGAAATGGGGATCATCGAGGCAAATTCGGCATAACACAATCCGGCAAACAAACAGGCCAATCCGGATATTAAAAACGAAATAACAATTGCGGGTCCTGCATATTGTGCAGCAGCCTGGCCTGTTAAAACAAAAATACCGGCACCAATCACGGCACCGATCCCTAAAGTTGTAAGATTAGTGGCACTGAGTGCCCTCTTCATCCCATTGTTGTCGCTGGCCTGATGCATAAGGTCCAGCATTGGTTTTGTCCTGAAAAGTCGGGAATTCATCATATACAAAGAGTTATATTGGCGATAATGAAATATTTAATTACTACTTTCTGACCTGTTACAATCTTTTAAAGCAATATTAAGCCTCGTGTTTGATCCATTTCCCATTCTTCGACTCTCCTAAAATGATTACTTCCTTGGTTTTTTCATACTCTCGTATGGCCAGGTTCATCTCTTCCTCCGTTTTCCGAATAATCTTTATCCCGGTCTGAGATCCTTTATTGCGAACCTCAATATAGAATCCATCTCTATATTCTTTTGCCCTCGTAGGTGGTCTGCCCATATCAATTACAAATTTATTTACCAGTGTATTTTCTGGTATTTGCCAAATATAAAAAAATTTCTTGTTAAAAAAATATTTTTGTAAAAAATCGTCCTCGGATTACCCGATTTGAATTGAAATAAATAGATCAGATAGGTTTGATTATGGGTATTTCCAACTTTTTCCAGTTACTTCCCTCTTGAGAAAAACAGTCTATTTCTCTCTATATCAATTATATATCAATTTATTTCTTCCATTTAGATGATAAAACAATTTAATTTACAATTATTTGCAGAATGGATCCGTTTTTTTTGCCGTTGGGACATTCAAAAATTGTGAAGTCATTAATTCCCAATTTCTCCAATTTCAAAGTAAAAATAAATAATCTACAATAGAAACAGGGGATACAAATCAAAGAATATTGTGTATGTAATTATAAATCAATTAATTAATATAATTACCCCAACACTCTTATAACTGAATCCCCTGTAAATCGAACGTTAAAGTTCTTTTTCAGTAAATTCTCCCAGTTTAAGATACTTCTGGTAGATTTCGGTATATTTTAATGCGTTTTCAGCAATTGGGAAGTACTCTTTTTCGAACCCTTTGCCCATTGCTTTTTGTGCATCTTCAACTTTGGAGTAAATGCCTGCAACGACGGCGGCAAACATTGTCGCACCAAAAGCACAGGTTTGCTCGGTTGTTGCAACTTTGATAGGCATATTCAGGACGTCGGCAAGTGTCTGCATCACAAAAGGCGATTTCTTGGCAACACCGCCCAAGCCAATGATCTCTTTGATCTCGACCCCTTCGCGTGCGAAACGGTCAACTATGGCTTTGGATCCAAATGCGGTTGCCTCTACAAGGGCCCTAAAGATTCGTGGTGCGGAAGACCCTAATTTTAAACCTGTTATGGAACCAGTTACTTCTTGAGTGGCATCGGGCGTCCGTCGTCCGTTCATCCAGTCAACCGCAATAATTGTTGACTCCTCAATTGGGACCAGAACCGCTTCGGCTGACAACTGTGGAATAATCTGATCCATGGTCTCTGCGATCAATTTCTCACGTGTGGCCTCATCGATCAATGTTGATTTTGCGAGGATCTGTTCCAATGGCCAGGCGACTACTTTTTTAAACCATGCGTAAACATCGCCAAATGCTGACTGCCCTGCTTCAAGTCCGATGTAACCCGGAATAACAGATCCGTCAACCTGACCACAGATACCGGCAATCAGCTTATCTCCAATCTGATCATAGGAAGCGACCATAATATCGCAAGTGGATGTTCCAATTGCCCTGGCCAAAACATTTGGGGTGACTTCACCACCAACAGCCCCGAAATGGCAATCAAAACCCCCGACACCTACCGCAACATCAGTTGACAACCCCAACCTTTCAGCCCATTCGGCAGTCAAAGTCCCAACTTTTACATCGCTTGTATAGGTTTCATCATAAAGTTTTGCACGATAACCACTTAGGATAGGATCGAGGGCTGTCAGGAATTCTTCGGAAGGAAGTCCTTTCCAGCCTGCATACCACATTGACTTATGACCTGCAGCGCAACGACTTCTCAACAATAGCTCAGGTTTTGTGACACCAGTGATCAGTGCCGGCATCCAGTCGCAATGCTCGACCCATGAATATGCTGCATTCCGAACCGACTCATCAGCCCTTAGGACATGCAACATTTTCGCCCAGACCCATTCGGAGGAGTAGATTCCACCCTCATATTGGGTATAATCGGTTCCCCAATTGTAAGAGAGTTTATTGATTTCGGCTGCTTCTTTGATTGCTGTATGATCTTTCCATAACACAAACATGGCATTTGGATTTTCTTCGAAACCCGGTAACATTGAAAGGGGTGTGCCATTCTCGTCAACCAAAATAGGAGTACTTCCTGTTGTATCAAACGAAATCCCAGCAATTTTAGATGCTACGTCTGGACCTGCTTTGGCCAATGCCTCTTTAACTGAAGCCTCCATTGCTTCAATATAATCAAGTGGATGTTGACGGTACTGGTCTTTTGCCGGATCGCAGTATTTGCCTGCTGTCCAGCGGTTATAAGCTTTAACAGATGTGGCTACTTCATCACCATTCAATGCATTTACGATAAGTGCCCTTGCACTGTCGGTTCCATAATCGATTCCGATTACATATATTTTATCTTCCATTTCTAAGTAATTATAATTCAATTAGTTGAATAAATCTCTATTTCTGGCCATAATAGGCACCCGAGCCATGTTTGCGCAAATAATGCTTGTCGAGAAGGAACTGGTCGATACCGGTCATTTTATCGGCCACAAAGGCATGATGGGCCATTTTAGCGACTTGCTCTAAAACCACCGCATTGTGGACCGCATCGTTGGCATTTTTACCCCAGGAAAACGGACCGTGCCCGGAAATAAGTACAGCAGGAATAGCATCGGGATCAATTGCCAGTTCCCTGAAAGTTCCAATGATCACATTTCCTGTCTCCTGTTCATAGTGGGTTTTCACTTCCTCCTCTGTTAATGGTGGTGTGCAGGGAATCGTGCCATAAAAGTAATCGGCATGGGTTGTGCCCAAAGGTGGGATCGATAATCCCATCTGAGCCCAAGTTGTGGCCCACTCCGAATGGGTATGTACAACGCCTCCAATGTTTCCAAATTCGCGATAAAGAACAAGATGGGTTGGCGTATCGGAAGATGGCTTGAATTTTGAGTCAACGACTTTTCCATCCATATCAACCAGGACCATATCTTCCCATGTCATTGAATCATAGGATACTCCGCTTGGTTTTATTGCGAATATCCCTTTATCCCGGTCAATTCCCGAAACGTTTCCCCAGGTAAAGATAACCAACCCATGTTTTACAAGGTCAAGATTGGCCTCAAAGACCTGTTTTTTTAAATCTGAAAACATTGTAAAGAGTTTTACCAGAATACGATATAGAATACCACACAAATTCCGACGACAACGGCCGAAGTAATAACATCCCAGAAGCTCCAACTGTTACGAGTTTCGGCAATCTGTTCAGGCGACTGTGAAAAATAGGTCAATCCCTGTAACTGTGCCTCACCTGCCCTTGGGGTAAACATGCTCACAACAACCATAACTGCCATTGTGAAGAACAACAGGAACAAACAGAAATAGAGCCAGTTGATATTCAGCATTAAAAATATTCCATAACGTAATTCAGGGCTTGTAATCATTTTTGCCGTAATCGGATCAAAGCTGGTAGCCGGATCAAATATCATCAATCCTAACCTGAACATTCCGACAAGGAAACCCAATAACAATCCCCACTCTCCGGCTTTAGGAGTAATCCTGCGGTTGAAAACCCCCATAATAAACACTGCGGCTATGGCAGGGGCAATCAGTGACTGCACATTCTGTAAATATTCATAAAGAACAGAACCTAAACCTTTCATGATTGGTATCCAGACCAATCCAAGAAAAACAACCACAATTGTTGCAATACGACCAACCCAAACCAGGCGGTGTTCGCTTGCCTGGGGCCGGTAGTTCTTGTAAAAATCGATCGTAAACAACGTGGCCGAAGAATTGAAGTGGGCAGCCAATGATGTCATCAATGCAGCGATAAAACCAACTACCACAATACCTTTGACCCCGATAGGCAATAAAGTGCTTACAAGGCTTCCATAGGCTTCATTGTTATCGGTGAACATCACTATACCTTTTGCTTTTAAAGCGGCAGCGATCATTCCGGGAATCAGGAACATGAAAACAGGAAGTACTTTCAGGAATCCTGCCAAAATAGTACCTTTACGGGCGTTGTTTAAATCTTTGGCGGCTAAAGCACGTTGAACAATGTGCTGGTCTGTGCACCAATACCAGAATCCAATAATCGATGCGCCAAATATTACACCAACCCCGGGAAATTTAGCATACAACGGATCGGAGGGATCGGCATGGTACAAGTGGCGGTTTGAACCAATGTGGGTCATCACAGCATCCCATCCACTGATCAGTCCGCCATCACCAACTTTCAACAAACCTAAGATCAGGATCGTTATGGCTCCAAGGATCAGAATAGGTGTCTGGATTACAGAGACCAACATAATCCCCTTCATACCACCTAAAACAGTAAATATTCCGGTTAGTAAAACCAATCCGATGGCACCATACCAAAAGTCGATACCCATTACCGATTGAAGGAAAATTCCTCCTGTAAAAGCGGTAACCGAAACTTTCGTCAATACGTAACTAATTAAGGTAATGATAGATAATGTTGAGCTTGTATTCGAATTGAACCGTTTCAGCAAAAATTCGGGCATAGTGAAAACTTTGCTATGCGCATAGAAAGGGACAAATACCCATCCAAGTACCAGAATCATCCAGCCTTGCATTTCCCAGTGAGCCATCGCCATTCCACTTTCGGCACCAGCACCTGCCAACCCGACAAGATGTTCGGAGCCAATATTTGCCGCAAAAATGGCGGCTCCAACAGCAAGCCATGTTTCGCTGCGGCCTGAAAGAAAATAGTCGCTTGTATTGTCTTTTTTGTGTTTTAAGACCCACCAAACCACTATAAGCAAACCAAATAGAAAAAAAACAACAATTGACCAGTCGAGTGCTGCCATAATACAAAAAAATTAGATGGTTAATCAGTTGAAAATTTATTAATTATATTCCTTTTGACAGGTGATAGTACAATTCGTTCCAACGGATTTCCTTCTTAAAGTCCGAAATTTTGGTCGAATCATCGATGAGCAGATATTCCAAACCGGCCATTTCAGCAAAATCTTCCATCACTTCAGCAGGGATGGCTTGTGAAAATGAGGTGTGATGTGCACCACCTGCAAGTATCCAGGCTCCGGCAGCAATCTCAAGATTTGGTTTTGGAATCCACAAG
This sequence comes from Mariniphaga sp., assembly GCA_037128295.1. Classification (GTDB taxonomy): domain Bacteria; phylum Bacteroidota; class Bacteroidia; order Bacteroidales; family Prolixibacteraceae; genus JAAFHB01. The sequence goes on along the minus strand of JBAXWR010000085.1, from coordinate 14,680 downwards.
GCACTGGCAACAGGAAGTTTGGGCATTGGAGCATCGAGTTCAACAACCTCTACCTCGTTGACAATCAATCGGAAGCGATTGCCCATATCTATTAAAGAAACATTGAGGGCGGCACCAGGGGCAACAGTAAATTTTGACCTGACAGGGTCTGCTTTTCCGCCTATACCCAACTTATGAATTTCAACTTTTGGTTTTTCCTGTGCGATAGATTCACAGACTTCAAGCATGTGGGCTCCTAAAACCTTCGCGCCCGATGGGTGAAGATGGTAAGTATAATCTTCCATAAATGAAGTTCCACCTTCCAAACCGGCAGCCATTACCTTCATGACCCTGACCATTGCCGCAGTTTTCCAGTCACCTTCGCCACCGAAACCGTATCCGTCGGCCATAAGACGCTGAACAGCAAAACCTGGTAATTGAACAAGACCCTGCAAATCTTCAAATGTTGTTGTAAAGGCCATAAAACCACCTTTCAGAAGAAAAGCCCTCATTCCCAATTCAATTCTTGCCGATTCACGCAATGACTCATGAGCAGATCCTCCCTTTTTAAGGCTGTCAACTACATCATATTGGTTTTCAATTTCTTCAACTAATTTGTCGATTTCAATTTCTTCAACAGCGTTTACAAATTTAACAAGATCGCCAACACCGAAACCATTTACCGAAAGCCCAAGTTTGATTTGTGCTTCAACTTTATCTCCCTCTGTTACAGCAACTTCCCGCATATTGTCTCCCCAGCGTGCTACCTTAAGGTTTTTCATTTCGTTCCAGCCTGCTGCTGCACGTGTCCACAGCCCAATTTTTTTCTGTACAGTTTCCTCTGCCCAATGGCCTACAACGACTTTTCTTTGGATCCGTAAACGGCTGCCAATGAAGCCAAATTCGCGATCACCATGTGCCGATTGGTTCAAATTCATAAAGTCCATGTCGATTTCTCCCCATGGCAGGTCGCGGTTGAACTGGGTATGCAGGTGGACAAATGGTTTCTGTAAAGACAGAAGACCTGCAATCCACATTTTGGCTGGTGAAAAAGTGTGCATCCATGCGATCATGCCTATACATTCTGGCGTATTGTTTACTTCTTTACAGAGTTCCGTAATCTCTGCGGGTGTTTTAAGGACAGGTTTAAAGACAATTTTCACAGGAATATTGGGTGAAGCGTCAAATGCTGCTGCAATAGCAGCCGAATTGGAGTTTACCTGCTCAAGGGTTTTGGGTCCATACAAATGTTGGCTACCCGTGATAAACCAAACCTCATACTGTTTTAAAGTTGTGCTTGTCATAAAATAATGTTTAAAATAATGTTGAATGATATTGTTGAAAAAATAGAATGATCCTAAGGAAACTTCACGATTCTTTCGGTTCGTAAACCAGTTTCTTCCTTTTTGAATTGATAATAAAAGGCACCCTTTTTTGATTCTGTTGTATTCTTAATATTTAATCTCTCCAAAAGATCGATCGAAAGAACTTTTTTCCGAAAATTCCCGGGGTCAAATGAACGCTGGAATATCGCTTCATAGAGGTTCCTTAATTGCATAAGGGTGAACATATCAGGAAGCAACTCATTGCCTATCAGGCCAATACTTGCCTCTCGTTGCAAAAGGGCCAAAGCGTTTTCAACAATGGCCTGATGGTCAAAAATCATGTCTGGCAATTTTGTGATTGGCCACCAAAAGGCACCACTTTCACGGACAAGGTCTTTGTCGTGAATATCGATCCGGATCAATGCAACAAAGGTCAGGCTGATTACACGGGCACCCGGATCACGGTCGGGTTTGGAGAAAGCCGTGGCTTGCTCCAAATAGATATCCTTGAGGCCTGTTGTTTGCAGCAATACACGCCTTGCAGCCTCTTCAACCGACTCATTTTCCTGAACAAATCCCCCCATTAAAGACCATTTGCCCTGCGAAGGTTCAAACCCCCTTGGATACAACAACAACTTCAGTTCACCAGCTTCATAGCCAAAAATTGAACAATCTACTGCTACATAATGCTTGGGATGTTGTTGGTAAATCTCTACAAATTTTAATGTTGAATTTTCGAGTTCCATTAGTTATTAGTTATTACTTGCAAATTTATAAAAGTAATTAATACTTGTATTCTATTTTCAAACTATTTTTCACATTTATATCTTGACCCAATCTTTTCAGTTTCTTTACATCTTCACCTTTGAAAATTTTGTACTTTTGGTAACAATTAATATAGTTATAACGATTTAAATTTAAGCTATGAGCAATGGTAAGGTTGTATTGGGTGTACTGGCAGGTATTGCCGCCGGTGCGATATTGGGAATTCTTTTTGCACCCGACAAAGGTTGTGAAACCCGGAAGAAAATTGCCAAAAAAGGCAATGATGTGGCTGATGAGCTAAAAAATAAAGTAAGCGATTTGATTACAGAATTGACGAATAAATTTGAATCCGCAATTCAGGAAGCAAAAGAGTCGGGTGTCAACAAAGGTGGTAATTGATTAAATAATTGGAAAATAAGTATTTAAAAAGTTTTAGATGGAAAATCAGAGGTCATCATTAGAAGTTTTATTTGAACTTATCGAGGCCTATGCCAAAACAAGTTTAAAACTTTACAGGTATAAGGCAACAGATAAAGTGGCAGAGCTGGTTTCTGACATGGCCTCTGGTTTAACAATGGTGGTCATTCTCATCCTGGTTTTTGTGAACCTGAACATTGGAATAGCTTTATTTCTGGGCGACTTGTTTGGCAAAATATACCTCGGATTTCTTGCGGTTTCAGGGCTTTATGGGTGTTTTGGACTTCTAATTTATTTTTTCCGCGCTGCATGGATAAAAAAACCTGTTAATAACTTGATAATTAATAACCTGTTGAAGAATGACAACAATATTGAAGAGGAAATCAAGTGAGGATCTCAAAACTGCAATTGCCTTGCTGGAGCAGAAAAGAGATACTGAGCGAGCAGCAATCAGTGAACAGTTTTCGATAGTAGCCGATAGTCTTAAACCTGTTAACCTCCTCAAAAGATCCATTCAAGAGATTACAGGATCAATTGATTTAAAAGATCAATTTATTCATAAGGGAGCTGGATTACTTGCTGGTTACCTCACACGCAAATTGGTTGTGCGATCGTCAACCAATCCGTTTGTCCGGCTCGCTGCAGTAGCTTTACAGTATGGTGTAACCAATTATATTTCAGACAATTCTGGTACTTTTGCCAATAAGGTGCTTACTTTATTTAACAGATTGACAGATAAACCCCCTAAACAATAGAATTTAAAGGATCTTTTGATTCATAGCCTGACTTAGTGATAGCCTGACTTCAAGTCAGACTTTAACTAAAATAACAATCAATAACCGATATATACAAATCCCTTCATTACCCTTTCTGTTCCACCCAGTTTCAATATATAATAATAGGTTCCGGTTGGAACAATCTGTCCATTTAACTTGGAACCGGTGTTGATCTTTGCGTCCCAGTCGTTCCGGTAATCTTCACTTTGATAAACCAATTGCCCGGCCCGGGTATAAACATGAAGTTGCGATTGAGGATAATTCTCAAGCCCTTTGAATACAAGGGTTTCATTTGATCCATCCCCATTGGGTGAGAAACCTTCAGGTGCTATAATGCCGCTATCGTAAATATCAATGATTACGGTTGCTGAGGCACATAGGTTCACCTCGTCACAAATCTGATAAATAAACATGTCGCGGGACGGACGGCTAACCGTTGGAGTATAGGTTATTGTTCCATTTGGATTAATCTTTACCTTTCCACGAACAGGTTGCTGTAAGATCTGGATCGTGTGAGGCATTAATTTGGCTGTTGAAAAATCATTGTTCAACACCGGCACAATCGTATCCCTGGCCCATGAAGTCCTTACATAGTCTGCATTGGCAAAGATCTGATTATTTTCCAATGGATATTTAAAGCTTTTGGTTGACTTGCACCCATGTTCATCGGTAACTTCCAGCGTGTAAGTGCCTGCACCTAGCAAATTCACTGTCGAGCCACCAGGATCGCCAATAACCTTACCACCAATAGTAAACCACCTATAATTAAGTGAACTTCCTTTTGAAACAGTTCCATCCACGATCATTGTTCCATCCTTTTCCAACTTTCCGCTATAATAGATATCGGCAATAGGAAGCCTGTCAACTTTAAGGGTAACCGTATCGGCACTTATTGCTCCAATACTATCTGTTACCACCAACCGTACCCTGAAATCAGCAGGTAAGGTACCCAGATAATCAGGAGATACATGGAATTCTGTGATCGGTCCGGTAAGTTTGGTAAGCACTCCACCCTTGTCAATTGGTGACCATTCATATTTGATAATCTTGCCAATCGATTTCGAAGCATTCAGGGTAATCTGTTCGCAAGCACCCGAAACAGTTGTCCCTGTGATGATTGCCTGAGGATCGAATGATATGATATTCATGATTCCAACTTTAAGGTTCATAGCACAACCCAATCCATCACGGGCTGTGACCTTAAAGAAATAAGTGCCAGGCTCTAACCATATCACATCTACGCTTGAGCCATAGTTGCCTGAAACAAACCGGGCCATCGAAGCCGGACAATTTCCGCTCACAAGGGCAAAGTCAACAGAGCTATCGTTGTATAGTTCCCATTCATAGGTATGGCCGGGAAACGAAATGACAGATAAGGTTGTAACTTTATTTTGGTACGCAGTGTTCTGGGCCTTGGCAGGGGCCAAAGCTAAAAGCAATGGTAGCAGTACTACCAATACTTTCCAAAACCTATTGCGTAACAAATCAATCATTTAACTGTTTGTTTTCAATTTTATCTGATGTCTTTCACATGTTAGGAAAAAGGCATACCTCTCCCGTCCTGTCATATAAGACAAGTAAAAAAATATTGTTAAATAGCCATTTCGAAATCTACAATTGCCTTGAAGCACTTTTTCATTTTCTGCAATTGTATTTAATGGTAAAGATGGGTCGCTCCTTGCCCTGTGCAGGGTGAAGTGACCGCTGTTATCAATTAGAGATCCGTAATGGTTCCCAATCATGATAATTTTATTTTAAGATGAAGTAATCCTTCAAATCTAATGATCGAATTTGCGCTTGTGCGAACTTATGTTTCATTTAATCAACAGATTCATAAGAATGTACACAACAATTCAGTGTGCTTTCCCCAATAAACAGAAAATCCCGACACACCCTGTTGGGACAGTTAGGTCAGAACTAAACTGTTAACCTTTCCCCGTCCCCGGCCAGGCAAGTGCCTGACCGGAAAACAGGGTGGTCATGAAAAAAGCAAAAACATTTGTAAACAATAAATTTTAGTTCGCTTCGTTACCGGTAACTAACCTTGTATTTGGTGCAGTTGTTGATGTTGTTGTGGATGGAACTGTAGGACGTGCCTTAATGGTTTGAATAGCAGTATCGTTAGAATCGGCGGCAGCTGTTGCAGTACAAGCAGTTGCACTATTGACAATATCCCAGGTTCCAACAGAGTTCTGGCCATCGGCGGCAAGCGTAATTGGACGTGCAGCCAAACCTTCGTAATTATTGTTCGTGATAGAAACTCTGATATAAACAGATACACCGGCTGCAGTAGTGGTTACCGTTGGATCAAGTGTGAAATGTGTTGTGCCATTTGCAACGGCAGTCCAGGTTGGAGGTGTTCCAGCCCATGTGGAAGGAGCTGCATAGGTATATTCAACGACATATGTTTGAGCAGTATGGTTGCCGGTCAATGTAAAGGTAGGAACCCAGTAACTTGAAAAATTTGCAGCTATTACTTCATAATACAAATAATCAACTCCGTATTCATAGACCATAGCTTTATTTACATAGGTAGCCTTAGAAACGTTTGCCGGACATTGAGTTGTAGTTACACCATAGCCCAAAATACTGTTATCGGCATCATTGATATTTTTGATATCGACCGAAAAAGCATTGATAGGGTCAAGTTCATAAACTTTTAAATTATCTGCACACTCAGTTCCACCAGCAACATAACGAACAACTACAAATGTAGGTGATGGTGTTGCACCGGGTACCGTCTGATATTTGGTCGTACTTAAAACTACGTCCGACCAGGTAATTGTTACTTCATCACTCGTTTGGGCGGTTTTTGCATAGTTGGTCGATTGAGAAATTAAATCTGTCCCAGTGACGGTCGTTGTCGGGGACTTAAGATATGTGCTCATATTGGTTACTCCGGGGGCTGTGATGAAACTTGCATCTTTGGTGGCCCACCATTCGTAAGTCCCTGCACTTGGAGAGACTGTTGCTTTATAAACATAAGGCACACCTGCTACAGGGTGCAATGCATCAGGTACACAACTTGATGCCTGTGGAGCTGAACTTGTTTTTGCACCTTGACCCCATGCAAATGAAATACTGGATACTAATGCGATTGCGAAAAATAAAATTTGCTTTTTCATGATGTGAAGTATTATAAAATATTGAATTGTAACGAGTTAATTGTTTAGTGCATAAGTCAACTCTATTTTAGGCTTGCTGCATCGTCCCAGAACCGTATCAACTTGTTCGGGGACATTGCGAGCAGCCGGGCGGACTTTTTCCCTTTTTGTGTGGAGCTAACATTTTGTTTCCAGTACTACTGCATCTGAGTTGCAGCAAGGAATGTATTGTGGATTCAAAATCGATTGGTTTTTGATCGTTTAGGCGATTGGCCATTTTAAAGATGTTGTTGACCTGTTTCATTTGATAAATATTTTAATTGTTAATAGATTAATGTAATTTGGGGGCGAGGCTTTACTTTAATTAATTGTGATTGGGTATTTGTATTCCCGTTACAATCGGTAACAATATATGTAATTGTGTGATTGGATATTAAACCTGCACCATTTCCAGGGAGCTGAATATCCGAACTGTATGTTGAAGGCTGACCAGTTCCTGAAATAGGGACAGGTGAACCTCCGTCAAAATCGATATGCCAGTTGATCGTTAAGGTGGATGGAGAACAACAATTGTCAGTTATGCCGGTAATGTCAAGCATGGTATTGCCTTTAACAAAAACGCAGTAATCGGGTCGGTTGGGATTAATATCGATGGTGGCTGGATTGTATACTGCACGATACAAAATTTCAACACATGCAGTAAATGGATCGGGCATTGAAAAAGTCGGAGAGATTTTTTCAACAATAGCCTCTTTCTGACAGGTTGAATTGCAACCATTTCCATCAGTAACCGTAAGACTGAGCGTAAAAGGATTGCTATGATTTGCCCCGGCTGTTATGTTTACATTTGCTCCAGTGGTCGATCCTATTATGGCTCCATTCCCAGCTATACTCCAGACATATGAGTTCATTCCAGCAGAACCAGTATAAATGATGTTGGTACTTTCGGGGCAAAAGGTATCTGCCCCACTAATGGAGCAACTTGGTAAAGGATTAACTGTTACGGTTGTGCTAGCAGTTACGGGATCGCAACCGTATCCATCCGTAACAGATAATTGGTAGACACCCGCCTTTGATGCACTCATATTTGAAATACTCAGGTTTAATAGGTTCGATGAAAAACCATTGGCAACACAAGTCCAGGTATATGTATAGGGCTCTTTCCCTCCGGTTAAGGATGGAGATAAATTTAATGTGCTTGCTTCGCACACGCTCATCGTTGGTGGAAGTGAAATATTCACAGGTACCGGTGCCAATGTAGCAAATGAGATATCGTCCAATCCAAAATCATTTCCATTGGGCAATAGGTTAAGGTTTCTAATCCGAAGTACCGCAGTCGTTGAAGATCCAGAATTCCAATCGCTTGTGCTATAAAACTGAACCCAGTTCGATAATGCGACATCGCCTTCTGCAGCAGGTTTAGGTGCTAGGGACAAGTCGGCAGATGTCCCTACCAAAACTCCATTCACCTCGAATTGCAATGTTGCAGGATTGCCGGGATTTAAATTCATTCCCCATGCGCTGAAATAGTAATTTGTATTAGGCTGAACTGTAACAGTTTGTTGCCAAATGACTCTTTGGTTCCCATTGATCATGGTAGTGCTACCGTTTACCATCATAAATTTTCTCGCACCCGGTGAATTATTAGTATGGTCTTTGCCATAGAAAGAGGGATGGTATCCGATCGATGTGGCCGAATAATAGTGGGCATCGGTATTTACGGCGTAATAACCTTCCGGCCATAAACCAGAGGTGGTTGTGCCACTATAATATGATTGCTGTTGGGTATATTCTGTGGTGAAACTGGGAGAAGTGGCATTAAAATTGGTAAAACTTCCATCCACAACTAATTCAGTCGAAATATCATAACTTGCGGTTGATGAGCAACCATAAGTATTGGTAATGGTCACACTGTAACGGCCCGCGATATTTACGTCTATCGTACTTGTTGTTTCGTTTGTGTTCCAAACATATGTATCACCTGCACCACCTCCATTGGCATATAGCCTGATATATCCAGGTACAAGACAATAATTGGCACTTATTGATGCCGAAGGAACAGGACTTCCAGAGGGACAAATCGTCCAGGAAACAACTACCTGACCTTTGGCACCATTTGCAGAATTTCCATTTGAGTCACCTTGACCACCACCACCTCCACCGGGAGCTGTTCCGGCTGAAGCAGTGGCTCCGCCTGAGTTATCCCCTCCTGTTCCTCCATCTCCATTTAGACCATTACCACCAGCCCCTCCGGTACTTCCGGTTGGAGTTGTACCGTTTACTCCTGCACCGGCACTTGAGCCTGAACTACCACCTCCACCTCCGCCTCCGTGATTGGATGTATTCCCTTTTCCACCATTTCCACCGGAATATTTCAGATCCCCAATACACGAAGATGATTGGCCACCAAGTGCGGAAATATTTTCAGAATTACTGACACCGCCGCCAGCAGCAACTACAACATTACTACCAAAGATTGTATTTCCACCTATTGTTCCGGGAGAACTATTGCTGGTTCCTCCTGCGCCTGCTGCTCCAACGGTAACAGTGTAAAGGGCTCCAGGTGTTACAGAAAATTCCTTGGCCGAATAAGCACCACCACCACCACCATTCATGCCATTGCCACTTGAACCACCATGTCCACCACCGCCGCCACCGCCCCAACATTGTACTTTAATGAGCGTAACCCCTGCAGGAACCGTAAATGTTCCTGAGGATGTGAAGACCTGTGTTGTTTGTGATTGTGTACTAAGTCCAGATAATATGATGATTATCAAGAATAGGAAATAGGGTACATGTTTTGCAATTATCTTCTTAAATTGGAGAATAGAACTCAATAAAAGGAGAATGATATTTGATATTGTCTTCAGATCAGGATGAATTTTTTTTTTATTACTAAAAAGGATGAAGAAGGATTGTTTAAATCTTACAAGGCAGTAAGGAACATTTGCTTCTGAAAGAAACATGACTGCCGAAAGCAGAAAACCAAGTAAAATGATGAAATAGGCACACACTTTAAAACCCTCCTTGATAAACTAAATTATTTATACGACTGTCTCAATTCAGACGAATCATCTTTGCCGTTCCGATCTTTCCAAAATATATATATAAAATACTTAAAATCAATTTATTAGAATGTCAGATTTCATCCTTTACAAAGATCATAACGGGACATAAATTGAATCGGTTTTCAATATTTATTGTTGTTAAATCAATGAACTTGTGAATATTTAAAAACGCATAACAAATATATATAAATTATTTTACCTATGCAACTATATCTGTAAATAAAACATCATTATCAGTAAGCATATTTTACTTTTTCTCTCTTTTGTTGTCATGATATTTGATTAATATATTGAAAATCATTGCTTTGAAATATGTAAAATAATTTATGTCCATAAGCGTCTTATTCCCTTAAATGAAATGCATTCATTCACCTCCTTTTTTTTCTATTATGTAATTATAAATGGTTAGTTCTGAAATTTACCTGCTTCTTTTTCGTAACCGGAAAGAGGATGTGTAAATGATTCTTAATTGGTGTAAACAATTATTTGTTACCCAAGAAAAATAATTTTTTTACATGGGTATCCCATCTATCAATTGTAAATCAATAGATTTTAGGGTATTAAATTTAACTTGATTATTTAATTTAGATCCAAACTGAATTATTCAAGATAGGTATAACCATATAGTCCCGAACGGTAGTTGGAAAGGAACTCTTTTCCCTCCTCAGCAGTAATGATCCCCGATTTTACAGAAGATGTTACCCAGGTTTCGACGGTCCGAACCAGTTTTTTCGGATTGTATTGCACATATTCAAGCACCTCTGCCACTGTTTCGCCATCGATGATCTGATCGATGCTATAACCCTTGTCATCCACGGAGACGTGTACGGCATTTGTGTCACCAAACAAATTATGGAGGTCGCCCAAAATTTCCTGATAGGCACCAACCAAAAATACACCAATATAATAGGGCTCCTTCTGTTTCAGGGAGTGTACAGGCAGATAGTAAGACAGGTTTCTTGTGGAAATAAAATTATCGATCTTCCCGTCCGAATCGCAGGTGATGTCCTGGAGCGTTGCCGAACGATCCGGCTTTTCATCCAATCGTTGGATCGGGATAATCGGGAAAATCTGGTCGATTGCCCATGAATCGGGAAGTGACTGAAACAGTGAAAAATTGCAGAAATATTTGTCAGACAATAATTTAGGTAAATTTATCAACTCTTCAGAAACATGTTTCATACCGTTGGTCATTTGCTGGACTTCCTTGGCGATGGACCAGAACAAACGTTCAATCTTTGCCCTTGTCTGTAAATCCAAAAGGCCAAGGCTGAAGCGATCGAGGGCTTCCTCCCTGATTTGCTGGGCATCGTGCCAGGTTTCATGCATCCTTGTTTGGTTGAGGGTATTCCACAAGGAAAAAAGTTCCTTCAACAACTCATGGTCATTTCCTTCAATAACCTCATCTTCGTCCCAGATTGGCAAATTGGTTGCTTCAAGGACTTCAAAGATCAAAACCGAATGATGGGCTGTAAGAGACCGTCCTGATTCTGTGATAATATTGGGGTGGGGAAGATTATTTTTATCGCTCACATCTACCATTGTGGAGATGACATCGTTCACATACTCCTGGATACTGTAGTTGACGCTGCTTTCGCTGTTTGAAGAACGTGTCCCGTCGTAATCGACACCTAAGCCACCTCCAATATCGACAAAGCTGATGTTGTAACCATTGCGGTGGAGCTGGACATAAAATTGCGAAGCCTCGCGAATGGCGATTTTGATGCGCCTTATTTTGTTCACCTGACTGCCAATGTGAAAATGGACCAGGTGCAGACAATCTTTCATTTTGTTCCGCTCAAGGATATCGAGGGCTTCGAGAAGTTCGCTTGAAGTAAGCCCAAATTTGCTCACATCACCGCCTGAATCTTCCCACTTCCCACTACCTGAACTAGCCAGTTTAATCCTGATTCCCAGATTAGGCCTGATTTTAAACTGCTTGGCAATCTTGATAATCAATTTAAGCTCACTTAATTTTTCTACCACAAGAAAGATCCGACGACCCATTTTCTGGGCAAGCAGAGCAAGTTCAATGTAGTCCTCGTCTTTGTAACCATTACAAATGATCAAAGAGTCGTTATCGGTGTTGATCGCAATAACAGCATGCAATTCGGGTTTTGAACCAGCTTCGAGACCGATGTTGAATTTTTTCCCATGTCCGACAATTTCTTCCACCACAGGGCGCATCTGGTTGACTTTGATCGGATAGATAATGAAATTCTGAGCTTTGTACAAATACTCTTCCGAAGCTATTTTAAAACAACTGGCCATTTTTTCGATCCGGCTATCCAGAATGTCTGGAAACCTGATCAACATTGGTGCCGATACGTCCCTCAACTGTAGTTCTTCGACCAATTCTTTCAAATCGACCTCCACACCATTTTTTTTAGGGGTAACAACAACATGCCCTTTATCATTGATCGAAAAATAATTTATTCCCCAACCGTTAATGTTATAGAGCTCAGCCGAGTCTTCGATACGCCATTTTCTCATTAATCTATTTTTTTATTTAAGGATACTAAAATACAATCTTTTAGACAAGAATCCGAATTACATTCTATATTTTTCAACTACAGGCGGTAAATCGATGAATTTGTAATCCTGAGTACGCAATTGTGGGTTAAACCCGGCATCGGCAATGGTGCGCTGCATTTCCAGAGCCGACAATTTAAACGAGGCTCCAGCCGAGGAAACTACATTTTCCTCTATCATGATTGAACCCAAATCATTCGCGCCTGAATGGAGGCAAACCTGGGCAGTTTCTTTACCGATCGTAAGCCACGAAGCTTGTATATTTGGAATGTTGTTCAGAACGATTCGGCTTATTGCAATTGTCCTGATATACTCTACAGGCAAAACAGGTGAAAGAGTAACCATTTTGCCCAACTCTGTCCCCTCCGACATGATCGGCCAAGGGATAAAGGCCATAAAACCTGGTGCATGGGGTGGTTTTTTTGACTGAAGTTCACGCAATAAAACCATATGTTCGATTCTTTCGCGCATTGTTTCAATGTGTCCAAACATCATTGTCGCTGAAGTCAGGATTCCTAACTGATGAGCTTCTGCCATTACACCAAGCCATTCGTCAGTCCGTGCCTTTCCAGGAGAAATCTGTTTTCGTACCCTGTCACTTAAAATTTCGGCACCTGCTCCCGGCAGGCTCTCAAGTCCAGAGGTGATCAACTTTTCAAGAACTTGCCGGTAGCTCATCCGGTCCTTTCTTGCAATGTGGACAATTTCAGGAGGCCCAAGCGCATGAAGCCTGACTTCCGGGAAAGCTTCTTTCAATTGCGAAAAAAGATCGGTGTAAAAAGCCAGACCATATTGGGGGTGCATACCACCCTGGATCAGCAATTGATTACCACCCAGCTTCTGCATCGCTTCAATTTTCGTTTTGTATTCTTCAAAGGTTGTTGTATAGTTTTCGGAGCTATTCACCTTACAGTGAAAATTGCAGAATTTACATCCTGATATACAAACATTTGTAATATTAATATTCCTATCGATCATCCAGGTGACCGTATTGCCGGGGTGCAACTTCTGACGGATCTGCCAGGCAACAAACATTAATTCTGATGTCGGGGCAACCTGATAAAGCAATTCCCCCTCTTCTAAAGTTAGAGGCTCCAGGTTCAATGCACGACTATATAAATGATCTAAATTCATTGGCAACAAATTTCGCCAAAGGTACTATTTTTGAACCATTGTAAATTAAGGAAGACATTCGTTGAAGAAGATTGAAATAAAAGGAAATATTGTTGTGTTCTCAACCTTTGAACTTTCTGAAATACTGAGTTTTTCCTAAGTTCTGATTCGCGAATTATGGAATTCAATTGTTATTTATAATTTAAAATCTTAAAGAGATATGTCCATTCTATTTACAAAAAGTGGTTCACAGGAATCATTCGCCAAAAGTTACCTGATATTCGACAAAACTTTCCTTGACGGGATACCCCTTAATGAATCGGAATCTGATTATGTGTTAAAACACTTAAAAGATAATAGCACTGCCATTATCAACAGGTATTTCGAACTGATCATTATTTCTTATGCTGACCGAACAAAATCAAGAAGTTCATTTTTAGAGCAATGCAGAAAAAGAGGGAGCGAAATCCAGGGTTATTTATCTTCGGAAAAAATAAGCGAAATGACCATTATAGTCAGCGGTACTGAAACAGAAGGGTATCTTGCATTGGCAGAAGGCTGTATATTAAGCAGTTATCAGTTCATAAAGTATCAAACAGATAAAGAAAAACAACTGGTTCCTATAAGCATCAATTTTGAGCCTTCTGAACTAAGCGAAATCCAACTTACAGAATTGGCCACCACGATTGAAGCTGTTTTTTTAGCACGTGACCTGATCAATGAGCCGGCATCGCACCTCAATGCCGTTAAATTGGCCGGAAAATTTGAATTGATGGGAAAGGATGCTGGATTTTCGGTTGAGATTTTCGATAAAAAGAAAATCGAAGACTTAAAGATGGGCGGATTACTGGCTGTAAATCTGGGAAGTATAGACCCGCCGACCTTTTCCGTTCTGGAATGGAAACCTGACTTTGTTCAAAATAGCCGTCCCATCGTGCTTGTTGGGAAAGGGGTTGTTTACGACACAGGCGGCCTAAGCCTCAAACCTACAAAAGATTCTATGGATTATATGAAATGCGATATGGCTGGAGGTGCAACTGTTGCTGCGGCTATGTATTTTGTAGCCAAATGCAAATTGCCTGTTCATGTGGTCGCACTTATCCCTTCAACGGATAACCGTCCTGATGGAAATGCTTACGCCCCCGGCGACGTGATCACCATGCACAGCGGTCATACTGTTGAGGTTCTGAATACTGACGCTGAAGGTCGGTTATTGTTGGCAGATGCTTTAAGTTTTGCAACCCAATATGATCCCATTCTGGTAATCGATGTTGCCACGTTGACAGGGTCTGCTGCCATGGCAATTGGTCAATATGGAATTGTTGGGATGGGAACTTCCGGTGAAAAATTATTCAGTTTGTTAAAAACAGCAGGTGAAAACGTTTATGAAAGAATCGTGGAGTTTCCGCTTTGGGAAGAATATGGCGAATCGATCAAATCGGATATCGCTGATATGAAGAATATTGGTGCAAGGGAAGCTGGAGCTATTTCGGCCGGAAAATTTCTTGAAAAATTTGTCGGATATCCTTGGATACACCTCGACATTGCTGGTCCGGCGTTTATTAGCTCCCCCGATCATTATCGTACAAAAGGGGGAACAG
>JBAXWR010000084.1:0-27274 GCA_037128295.1 Mariniphaga sp. | reverse complement strand
CATCACATTTCTGTATATCATATTCTTTTTTTTCTCTCGGACCATCCGCAGCAACGAAAAGGTATTTTGGTTTTATTGCTCTAATCCTTTCAAAAATAAGTTTGGTTTTATCGGGTCGGTTAAATACTAAAAAAAGTATTGGTGTAGAGAAATATTCGTCCATATATTTTATATTTTCAATTATTCTTTCGTTTTTTGGGTTCACTACCAATCCTTAGGAAGATTCTTAAAATCCTGATGGAATCAAATTTTCGGTATATTATTACGGTTTTGAAAATGCTAATATATTTGATAACAGTTGCCATTAAAATGCCATGACATTTTTTGAAATATAAATTTTTGCTTTTCTGAAGTTGTTCAAGAATCCAATAATCTATTTCTTTAACACTCTTACCGGACGCACCCAAATAATGGATTATAGAGGTGTTGGGGTTCCATACAATTTTATATCCTAATTTGTTTAACCGAAAACAAATTTCAGTCTCTTCATAATACAAAAAAAAATCTTCATCAAATCCATTTATCATCTCAAATATATTCCTCCTAAAAAACATATCTGCCCCCATTATATAATCAACTTCGGTTATTTGAGTCCCATTATCAATTACAGATGGGCTCAAATTTTGAATATAGTATTTTCTAAAAAATTTTGATAATCCAAATTCAAATAGTTCTTGATAAATTGTTGGAAAATTTCCATAAGAAATATGCGGATTGTAATTAACGTCCAATAATTTGCAACCAACCACTGCAATATCTGGATCATTTGTATTTTCAAGAAACTCTTTTAAGATCCATATTGAGTTTTCCAATAAAACAGTATCTGAATTTAATAAAAAAAGAAAATTACCTAATGCATGTTTTGCTCCTAGATTATTTGCTTTTCCAAATCCTAAGTTTTCTTTCGACTCGATCAAAATAACATTTGGAAATGCCTCCTTTATCATATCCACGGAACCATCGGTTGAAGCATTGTCAATAACTATAATTTCAAAATAAAGGTCTTTAACATATCTATAAATCGAATTTATGCATTGTTTGAGTAAAATATTTGTATTGTAATTGACAATTATTATTGAAACATCCATCTTCACACTGACTTATTACTTTTTGCAACACAAACAAACTGCAAGTATTTAGTATCACCTAAAATACCAAGCGTTAGAAAATATAACAATTGGAATTTCCAAGAAACAATTTTATTTATACCTACCTGACTAGTAATTTTATAACCAGCATCTTCAAACATTCGTTTCATACTTTTTCGTGTAAAAAAACGTAAATGAGTTGAGTCAAGTATTCCATTGCCGATATAATGCCAATCTCTATAAATCAGTAAATCACGGAGATTAAAAAAATATCTAACATTTGGTATTGATGCTATAACAACGCCATTTTCAGAAAGTTTATGTCTCATCATTTTTAACACTTCTGTTGGTTCAATTAAATGCTCCAACACATCGTTGAAGCTTATACAATCGAAGTATCCATCAGGTAAAGAACTGATCAACTCTTCGATTTTGCCTATTAGGATATGATCAATCTTATTTCTTGCCTCTTCGGCAATTTCTGGTACACTCTCAATACCCCAAGTTTCAGCCCCAGTTTGTTTTTTAACAAACTGAAGAAAATCTCCGTCGCTACACCCAATATCGATGATCGATTTTGTTATGATAGGAACAAATGCTGCAACTTCAGGTCTGGTTTGACTATAATAATTAATTGTTTCTTTTCTCATTTTCTATTTTAAAAAGTAATTCTATCGTATCTAAGTCCTCAACATTGCTAATTATTCTATAAAGAACATCTAAATTTTTCTCTATAACATTGATAGGGAGGTCAATAAGACTTAATTTTAATAATCGGTTTGAAACATCATCAGAAAAACGATATTTAATGACTTTTGCTGGAATACCTCCAGCAATTGTATATGGCGGTATATCACTAGTTACTACCGCACCGGAAGCAATAATTGCACCCTTCCCGATTGTAACACCAGAATGAACCGTAACTCCATGTCCAATCCAAACTTCATCTTTTATATAAATAGATCCTTTACTTATAGCATCCTCTGAAGATGTCTGTTTTGTTAGTATGGTTTTTAACGGGAAAGTTGTAAATGTCCTTGTTTGGTGATTCTCACACAATTGGAATTTCACACTAGGAGCGATAGAAACAAAATTCCCGATTATAAGCCGATCCGTTATATTGTTTAAATCATAAGTTGTAACATCAAGACAACCATAAGAATATGATCCAACAGATACCAATTCAGGTGGAAAAATTGTAATTGGCACAGTTTGGTTATGTCCATTACTCTTCTTCCAGTTTCTTTTAAAAAAAAACATGTTTATTTTGTTTTTTAAATGTACGATCATGTTTATTTTCTTATAATGATGGTAATTATCTTATATAAATCTTTATTAATAATCTCTAGCTCCTTTATTACTTCCATCGGCCATTTCCATGCTTGATAAGAAACGTCAACAATAAATGGTACAATTAACATAATTAATAAACCCCAATGGAACAATTGAAAAAAGATAAATAATACTATAACTATGGATAAACCAGAAATTATCGCAGCTTTAAAAAAAGGAACTTCATTTTTTGATAGAAGTATTCCTCCTGCAATACTCAGATTTGATTGTTCCAATGACAAAATTAAAGCTAAAAGAATAAGTCCATTAGACATTAACTGAGTTTTGCTATTTATAATTCCTAATCCCCATTGTCCAAGCACTAATAAACTAACTCCACCTAAAATATAGGTCAATATTAGAATTATCTGTCCTTTTAAATATAGCTCCTTAATTGCCAAATTATTTCTTTCTACACGAAATTGTGAAATTTTTGGTTGATAAGTTGCAGTGTAGATTCCAGCCAATCCACCAATTACTGCTATCAATTGCATCGTGATACCATAAGATGCGATCTCTTCAAGCGATAAATACAAAGATCCGATGATAAGGGCTGATCGTTGCACCATAAATCCACCTAAGGAAGTTAGACCAATCTTTAGCGCATTGGGGTAAATAGCTTTTAAAACTTCGACTTTATGCCTAGACTCAGTTTCTAGTAATTTTTGATTTATTTCCCTTGTAAAAAAGGCACGAAAGGACAACCAGCGAACGATAATAACTGATGATGCTTGTGCAGAGACAATTGCAATAAGACCAAAACCCAACATTATTAAAATAATAGCAATGCCTAAATAAACAGATTGCCCAATGATCACAATTTGTTTTGAACGCTTTATTAGACCTTTACCTTGCAATAACGATTCGTAATAAAGTGAATAAAGATTATAAGTATTAATTGTACAAAGAATAAACCAAGCAATATAGACTTCCTTTGGATTACCTTTGTAATTTTGCAATAACGAAAAAATATACCAAGTACCTAATGTCGTAAGAACCAGAAATAGAATGATAGACATTCTTAAATAGATCCAACGCATTGCAGAAATCACTCCTTTTAAAAGACCATAATCAATGTGAGTTCCAGTTATAACAATTTCCACACCTTGCGCCTTAAGATTATTTACTCCGCTAAAAATGTAAGTGACATTTCGTGTAAAGGAAGGGTTAAAACCAAAGTCGAGTAGGGATGTAAATGCGGTAATCGTCATAAACACTGTCCAAATACCAACCATTTCAGAAGGCATCAATCTCAATATGAGTGGTAACAATAATGCAGCAGCGGCAATTTTCAAGAAAGTAGCTGCATAATTCCATAATATATCTTTTCGATTAATTTGTATCAAATAAATTATAATTTAGAAACTATGAAATCAATTCAAAAAAAAACTGTTTAGGGTCTATTATCAATAAAACCAAAAAATTAAACTAATTAGTAAGTTTTGGATATAATCAATTTCCATAATTTGGTTCTTTTAATGAATAAAAATATTTTATTCATCAACTTGAGCTGCATCCTCATTCCAACTTTTAATTATTGCACTTTTAAACTCTCGGCCAAGGACAATAATCGTTCCAATAATACCTCCAAGCATAATCCAAATTATGAGGATCAAAGGTCGATTGGGTTTTGATTTTTGTGTCGGAACAGAAATAGGTTCAATAATTGTAAACACAGGAGTATCCTGTTTAACTTGAATTTTAGCTTGTTCAAGTTGTTTTGCAATTTCAGAGTAAATGCTATAAATAAGATTATATTGGCTGATTAATTTTTCCTCTTCAGTCTTTATCGTTGCCAATGACACATTTTTGTTTCTATCACGAAACAATGCCAGATGCTGTTGAGCCGCCTCATATTTAACTAATGCCTCGTTATACCTTAATTGAATGAAATCTAAATTTGCTTTCGCTTTTTTAATTTTAATTTCAATGATATATTCCTGAAGAAGCTCCAATGCACGTTGTCCAAGTTGAGCTGCTGCATAGGCTTCCGGCATTCTAGAGGTGAGTGTTAGTATTCCATTTTTTGCATTAACTTCTAGAATAATTAATTCAGACAGAATTTTAAGTGCTTTTATTTGTTCTGTAGTGAGTACAATCAAATTATTTTCATTTTCTGAAAGCTTAATATTTAAATCCTCATTTTTTAGAGTTCTGTAAATCAATCCTGGAAGTCCAATCGTATATTTTAAAAAGTAATTTGGCTCTTTAGTCTTAGAGTAATACTCCAAAAAGGTAACGGGTTCTTTAAGGTTCTTAAATTTAATAAAAGTTTTCATTAATTCAAGTTGGAAAGGAAGGCTAGCTACAATTTGAGGGTAGACTATTGGAGAAAGGTCGTTACCTGTTACTGAATTTATATTTATCCCGGCCATTGCAGCTAATCCCCCTAAACTACCAAGGTTACCAAGTTTGGATGAACTGTCGCTACCTGAAGGAACAATTATTGTTGTAGCCACGAACTCCTTTGGCGCAAGTACGGCAATAATAAACCCAATTAAACCGAATAATAAAATTGATGCAAAAAAAGTCTTTCGACCTGCATATAAGGTTTTCGCAAGAGTAATAAGGTCAATTTCCCCGTTAGAAATTATATTGTTAAATTCTGTTTTTTTTGTTGTCATTCCATTCAGATTATTTGTAGAAATGGTATTATCATAATGCTAATATAGCATTGAAAAGTAGGATTAGGTTTAGAATGTTGAATGCAAATATTTACAGTGCAGAAATAACATATTTTTATAGTAAGCATTACAAAGATCAATAATGCAACTATAGTTTTACCAACGTGGCAATAGCTATTGTGAGTGATGACATTGCTGAAGCAATGGAGATCCACTTCATTGCATTATCTTCGCGTTTCTTTTCAGGTTTTCTAGGAACTATAATTTCAGCTCCTGGGGTTAGTTTTGGGTTGTTCCTGAAAACAAACCCTTTTTTTGTTGCGGTATTCCCATTCGGATAGATCACATAGGTTTTGGATGGTAATGCCTGATCGCTATATCCCCCAGCCATATTGATGTAGCTATGGAGTTTTATCTTTTTCTGAAAGGTTAAAGCCAGTGGGTTCATCACACTTCCAGAAACTTTAACTGTTTGTAATTCCTGTGGAATGTTTATTATATCGCCAGGTCGTAATAAAAGGTCAATAGTAGTACCTGGGTTAGCCATGATTTTATCCAGTTCAATTCCTACGGAATAGGTCTTAGGCTGAGTAAATAAAGAATCTTTTAAGGTGGTATCCATTCTCATAAGCTGTTTTTTCTTTTCTATTTCTGCAGTTGAGAGCTTGTATGTTCGTGTTAGGGTAGCTCCGCTCACAAAAGCTCCAGGGATAAGACCTCCTGCTCTTTTGATTGCATCGGAGATCCTTTCGTTCTTATCAGAAATAGCGAATATTCCAGCATAAGCAATTTCGCCAGAAACAACAAAATTTCCCTGCTCACGGTATCCAGGAGCTCTTCTGACAAAAACCACATCGAAAGGTTGTAATTTGAACGCAGCATCAGAAGTAGAAAGTTTGAGGTCTCGCGATATAGAAAATTGAAAAATCTCGTTCATTTTGTCGGTAACTTTTGCAGCCTTCTCGTAGCTTAACCTTCGGCTCAATTCAATAACTGAAAGGTCTGCCCCTTCTTTGAATCCCCCAGCCATAAAAATAAGGTCACCAAGTGTCATATTTTCCTTAAAATTATAGCTTGCCGGTTTTAATAATTCGCCTAAGATTTCAATTGTTCTCAATTCTCGCATTTCAAAAATTGAATTGATTTGTACTCTATCCTCTTTGAGTAATACAACATCACTATTGCCGCTTATTATTTCTTTAACATCGAAAGATATATTTTGAAGTGAGTTATCTTCTTTTCGTCTAGTGATAACTCCACGTGTTAAAAAGGCATCTTCGCGCAAACCATCGGCCTTATCGATCAATTGGGATAGCATCATTCCCGGTGTCAACTCATAAATTCCTGCATGGAGTATTGCACCCTCAATTGTTACCCTGTTGCTAAAACGGTTCAATATAGTATCTACTTTGATAAAGTCACCGTTTTGTAAAGTAAATTTAGAAAAATCTGAGTTCACTACCGTTTTCACTTCCCGTTCCTTATTATTATTTCTCAGGACAGTTACCGCGTCTGAATAGGCTTTATCCCCGAAACCTCCGGAAAACCGGAGCAAGTCACCTACTGTTTCTGTATTTTTTATTTCGAACAACCCTTTTCTTTTGACTTCGCCATCTATTTCTATCCTGGCCTTATATGTAGGAACAAATAATATATCCTGCTCCCTTAACTGAACGTTTGCTTCTGGATCCGCGTTCATCAAGAAGTCATAAATATCTATTATTTTTGATGTCCTTCCATCACGAATAAGTTTTATTTCCCTGAACGATCCGTTTTCGTTTGGTCCACCCGAAAGGTATAAAGCATTAAATGCTGAAGCTGTTGCTGGAAGTGTATATGTTCCAGGAGTATTGATCTCGCCTATCACATTTATTTTGATAGAACGTATCTCGCCTAAGCTTACCTCAGCCCATGTATTTGGAAATTGATTGGCCATACCGCTGTAAATTGACATCAATCTGTTTTTGATAAGAAGCTGACCTTTTTCAAAAGTGATACCTGCTAAGAATATGGGGCCAATATCAGGTATGATGATTGAACCGTTTTTGTTAATAGAAAGCTGATACTTGGTTTGGGAGGCACCCCAGACGTTTATGGATATCTGGTCACCAATCCCAAGAATATAATTTTGAGGTATTGGAATATTTATCGGGGGTTCAAAAGAGAGGTTTTCAGAATTAAAAAGCTGAAAACCAAATATTTTTTTTGTCTTTTCCGAAATAGCAACTCTTTTCTTTGTAGGATAGTTGCTTTTTTGTGTTCCTACATACTGCTGATTAGTTGTTTTTGTCGATACTACAGTATCTGAAGGATTCAACGATTGTTGCTGTATTCTGGATAATGCTTGGTCGATTTGTGATTGGGTGGCTCCCTGTTCCTTTGCAAGCACAATGGCCTGTTCTTGGGACAATCCGCGAGATGTAATCTCACGCATGATCTTTTGAATCTGGGCATTGCTGAGCGTATTTACGTCAATTGATGATGGATTGGTCGGAATCTGTCCTGATGCTTTTTGTTCCATCATGAGAAGCAGTATTAGGAATAGTGGTAGTAAATAGTAAATTTTCATCTGTATTTTGAGTCTTTAATTTTCAGTAACTATTATTTAAGATTTCAACGGTTCAAATAATTATTAAATTTTAACATTTGCTTTTCGAGTATAGATTTTTCTATACATTCGAGGTTGCGCCTATTATCGGAAAAGTGATTTGAAGAAAAACTATCATCTGCCAATCTTCTGACTTCGGTCTTATGTATTCTGTCTTTTCTACATCATCAAAATCTGTAATTAACCCCAAATTGCGCCTGAAAATTAATAATATTACGAGGCCTCCAAAGTTGGGAAAGCTCAGCGGAAATTGGTTTGTAATAATGTTGGTAATTGAGGGACTTTATTAATTCGAGTTTTGTGGAGAAGATGAGATTTTTGTAGTTCCATTCCCAAAACACAGAAGTGCCCAGATCAACCCAGATGGCGCGTGGATCTTTTATTGCAATATTATGAAAATCGTTATTTTGGACTAAACGTTCAAACGCTATTCCAACAGTTTTTAATTCCTTCACCCAACTGACAGATAGTGATTGCAGATTGCTTCCGGGACCGATTCCGGCACCAAGCAACTGTCCTTTATTCGTGTATCCCTGAGATATCCCAACAAAATGACTATAAAGATATATGGATGGTCTTTCCGGATTAGTTGTTGTCTGTTCAAGTTGAGTAATCTCAAGGTTAACCTGAATAAATTGGTTTTTATAAGCCTTCCATGGGATCAGCTTACGTATTCCAAAAATATAAGCGTGTGTATGTTCCGCATCCACTATAAAATCCCTAAGGTTATAAGCATGATCTTCACGAAAATATTCTACATAAAGTTCGGCATGAGTTCTAAGCCACAACCATCGTAAAAACAATGAAGCACGTTGATCGTTTGGAAAAGGGCTTTCCTTTTCGCCATAATTTGCTTGTTTTGAAATAGGTGTTATTATAGGCAGATAGTCTTTTATTGTATTCCCCATATCTTTGTTGTAGGTTATGAAGGTACGAGTTATACCTAAAAACAGACCTGAAGCCCATTTGGGTTGATAACTTATAACCATGCCATTAATATAGCGAGTGTCGGTTCTTTTCGCTATATACATTTTGGATCCATTATATGTTCGGTTAGTATCGGGAGGGAAAAATCCGGAGTCTTCGAGTATTCCACCAATGATTTGTCCTTCGAATGAGCCGATTAGCGTACGGATAGGTTTTACTGTATTCAATGTTACGTGAAAAAAACCAGGTGCGTTATTGCTCATCATTAACGAATTACGCACACCAGGTCCCCACCAGAGGTTTTCGTTTGAAATTCCTAACGACACCGAACCATAAGTGAGCCTGATACTACTCTGTCCCCATGATAATTTTTGATAGTTGCCTTCGCCAAATTTTTCAGGTGTATCTATGTAATTCTGCCAACCATAATAGGCTGACCAAACTGCATCAGGCTGTTCCTTATAAAATCCCTGAAAACTTTGGTTTTCGGCGAAAACATATTCAGGACGTAACTGAATACTAAAAGGACCATATTTTGCATAAAAACCTCCACTTATTAATGTTTGATAACCTTTAGCCGGAATCATTGCCCCGTCGTTGAGGCTGTAAGGATGATGCGTATTGAATTGCTGTTGCCAGGTAAAAGGCAAAAGTTGTACGATCCCCTTGTTCTTTGCAAACCTAAACATAGCATCAGTTTTTGTCCATCTCTCTTTCGTCAATGAATTGTATGGATCAAAAGTATTTGTCAACTTTATCGATGCGATCGGAAACAGAGGACGTGAAGTGAATGAAATAGTTGAGTCAATCTGGCCTAATAATTGGGCTCTGCGTAAGGCATCCTCAAGTACCGGAGTACCTACTGGCAATGATTGCGCTTTAGATTCAAATGGTCGAATGCTCAAAAATATTAGAAGGAGAACCGTAAGCTGAAAAATTATTTTCATTTTTGAAATGAAGTTTTTGGTTTGAGTGAATATTCAAATTCAGGGAAACTGAAACTTAATATCAACCACAATGGAGGATTGTTAAAATACTTTGTTTTTTCACTCATTCTTAAGTCGGTTTATTATTTTTTTTCCTACTCCTACAGGTAAATAGCTAACAGCTTTTTTTAAAAGTTGAAAACATGAAGTACAAAAATCGAAAGTAATCCAATTATATGTTATAATTTTAGATTTAAACTTTTTAATATCTCTAAATTTAGAATAATTCTCATTAAAGGCTGATTTTATTTGCGTATAAGTCCAAAGGCGCTCTTGTTTTGATAAATCTTTTTGAATAGCTTTAAATTTCAATGTGAGTCGGATAAGTTCGTTCCTCAGCATCTTTCTATTAATCTCTATTTCTTTTTGACCAAATCCGTTTTGAAAGAGAAACTCTTCGATTTTATTACATGTTATTAAGTAGTCGAGTTGAGAGATATGCCATTTGCAAGTAATTGCATTAGGATTACCCTGCCGATAAAAGAACTGCCCGTCACTAAAAACAACTTTTTTACTATTGTAATATAACATCCTTGTTGAGTATTCATCACTATTTAGACCATAATCGGAAATTCCAACTGCTCTAACTGTATTCATTAACCAAAGTGCAAAACCGTGTATTGTCCAATCAAGACTTAATATAAAGGCTTCCCGTCCACTTAATTCCTTACTTAAGTCACCCTTTACACCAATTATACCTGTTGATTTATCATTTGTGCTAAAGTAATTATACATCTCAGGAACAACAACGTCCGCACCAGTTTCAAAAATTCTTAAAATATTTTTTTCAATCAAATCCGCACTGAAAAGGTCATCCTGAGAACTATACATAAAGTATTCACCTTTTGCAAATTGCAATCCATAATTTACAGATTTTGCGGATGTTCCACCATTAGGTTTGGTAAATATTTTAAATCTTTTATCGAGGCGAGCATAATTTTTCAGAATTGTAAGGCTGTTGTCGCTTGAGCTATCATTTATACATATGACTTCAAAATTATTGTATGATTGAGCTAAAAGAGAGTTCAGTGTTTCCTCAAGATATTTTTCTCCATTATAAACAGGTAACAGAACAGACACTAATGGCGATTGTAAAGACATATATAGTATTTAAGATGTGATACAAAATGAACTTTACACAGATGAAGGAAAGATTATTATATATTATGACTGTATTTTTTGAATATTTCTTTTGGTGACTCATTATGAAAGAGAACTTTAAGTGAATTGAAATATTTCTTCAAATTCAGTTTTCGACATTTAGATGTTATATTAAAAAACCAGTAAATCATCTTGAACGAAAATTCAAAAAAAATAATTCCAGTGATAAGCATCTTTTTAAGTGGTGTACTGCCTAAAAAAACAGTCATCCCTTTAAGCGCAGCGAGGTGTGTGGCTGTTTGAAAATATTTAGCGGTTCCACTTTCAAGGTGAACTAAAGTTACAGATTCATTTACAAAACATTTATAGCCAGACTTATTGGCTAAAGTGGACAAAGCAATATCTTCGGGGCAGAAAAAATAAACTTCATCAAAATAACCTAATTCTTTAAGAACAAGTGTCTTTACCATGAAAGCCGCCCCATTTATATTGTAACTTTGGAAAATTCCCTTTTGATTAATATATTTTGATTTTATTTTCTGCTCCTTCCACATTCTTAAAGCAGATAAAAAATATGTCCATATAGTTATTGGAGGTCTGCCACAACTCTGTAACCGCCCATCTGAATAAATAGTTTTTGGACTCATAAAACTTGCTTTCGGCTCTTTTTCAAATGATGCTACCAGTAAATCCAGAACTGGCATATTCATAACTGTATCATCATTAAGCACAAAACAGTATTTACCATGTGCCTGACGTAATGCTAAATTATTATTTTCGGAAAACCCCCGTTTTTCAACACTTTCAATAATTATTACTTCCGGAAATTTAGACTTTAGTATTTGGAGGTTTTCCTCTGAAAAAAGATAAGCAATAACAAATATTTCATAGGAGCTTTTCCTTGTTTGTGTAATGAGGCTGTCCAAACAAGGGAGTAAGTTAGTTAAATTATTCATACATACAATAACAACAGAAATCTCTACTTCCTTAGTAATATTTCTCATGTTGCCTATTCAGTGAATTATATAATTTAAACTCTCTTCCATTGGTGTAGTTTATGAATTTAAGGACGATGATTGGTAGGAAGCCCTGCCTATCATTGTTTGGCAAGAGGATATTGTGTTTCACCAACAACATCAATTAAATCAACCGTTTTCCAATCAAAATTTTCAACGTCGCGTATTTTGGTGCCAAGATATTCACTATGGCAATAAAGTCCAGTTACCGATTTGTTTTTTAAATATTTATCAGCTAATGATGAAAATCTTCCAATTATTGGATTTGACATACCCGCTTCAATGCATTCAAAACCAAGAGATGATGAGAATAGAGTTCTCAATGCCATATCACTAAATTGGAAAAAATGCCAAGGTCTTTCGTGAGATGAATAAGAAAAATGAGTCTCAATAAAAACAATCCCTCCGACCTTAAGTAATTTCGAAATCTCAATTGCGACAATCCAGGGCATTGCAAAATGTTCAAAACAAGCACTTGAGTAAATAATATCAAATTTTTCTTCCCCTTCGAAATAGGACGAAAGTTTATGTGCATCACCAACAACATCTACATTTTTACCGGGATAATAGTCAAATCCAATATATTTTGAATAATTGAATTCTTTACGGGCGTTGGATACTTCAGTTACTTCACGGCTTCCGATTTCCAATATCCTCATTCCGGTATGATTCCCAATCTTATACAAATATTGTTTCCATTTTAAATGGCTTACTATACCAGACATCGGGACATCTTTCGCTAAATAATGCTTGTCAAATCTATTTTCTACCAGGAGTAATAATTTGTAAAACATTTTAAAAATAATTTTGATCAGCTTCTTCATTTCAATCTGGATCAAAGAAGTGTATTGTAAAATTTGAAACACTCAATATTTGGGTCTGACTCCTAGTAAATAACATCGTCTTTTTTCTAAATAGATTAAAACTAAAGAATAATATAAATAGTTGAATATTACTAATCTAAATTTGCATTATTCATAGGATCCATAAGAGTTATTGAAGTAATCTCGAATTCCTGCAAGGATAAAGTGACAATTTTGACTCCTAGTCTTGGAAAATAATAAGATCTTTATAAAAACCTTTAAAAGCACTATTTTTCTTGATCTGACAAATGCAGGAAATGCTTTTTTGTACTTATGGAATATGAATAAGTTATTTCGGAAAATATAATATGCCCGAAAAGGCGGGTGGATTATTATTGTGTACTTTTTGAATAGAAAAGAGACTGCTTTGTTTTTGCCTAAACGATGGATTAAGTGAATATTATTAAATTTGATTATTTTAAAACCATTAGAAACTGCTTTTAAGCAATAGTCATTATCAATCTCATCAATAAAAAGTTTTTCTTCAAACTTATCTATTAATTTCCAGATTTCAAGGTTTAACAAATTTCCGGAAGTGATTGTACACAGAATCTCCTCCATTTCACCAACTTCTTTGGAATTATCTTGTAACGCTAAAACAATGTTTGGACTAAAAATAGCAACTTTTTGTTTATTCGCAACTTCAAAAACTTTGAAAAAATCACTATTCTGAAAATAGGAGTCCTGATCCATTGTTAGCAACCATTCGAACCCCAGCTTTGAGACCTGTAATGCTACCTGGTTTAGAGCGGATGCAATTCCAACATTTTTCTGGTTAATTATTATTTGAATTTTTGATTTTGAATATTTTGATTGTAATAGGCTAACCTCACCAAGAGTAACAGGACTATTGAAAACAATAAAAAGCTGTTCTAAATTATTAATATATGTATCAATATTAAAAAATAAGTTATTGAAATCAGGGAAATATGCAATTACAACACCGGCAACTTTTATCATTATTTGTTCCAAATTCCAGAGGGTTTCCCGGATATAATTTTAAAATATTGAATAGGGTTTAGAACTGCGCCGGATAAATTTATTATGCACAATGAAATTACGATTCCTTTAACTCCCAGTGACTTACTAAGCCATATGGCCATCGGTATAAATAAGACGGATGCAATAACTGTATTGATTAGTTGAACCCTTAGCTTCCCAATTCCAAAAAGAAACGTGGAGAAACAACTACTCCAAAGTACAACAATGGTATATAAGCCCATCCAAATAGTTAAACTAAATGGTATGATAACGTCAGGTCCTACCCATAATCGATAAACCAAATTAGCCGAGAGTATTAATACCAGCACACCAACAGAACTTAGAACAGATAATTTCATCATACTATTCATACTTCTTTTTATCCAGTGAAGATCTCCCTTTGCAAATGCATCTGTTGAGGCCGACCACATAGGTGAGATAATGATAGAGAATATCATCGTTACAACACCAAAGTATTTAAATGCAATACTGTAAGGTGTCACTTGTTCCGGGCCAAATATCCGTGAAATGATGACATTCGATGTTCCAAAAATAATCAATCCTGAAATCTGCAAAATGAAAAACTGTACTCCAAGATTCATAAGATCCTTGGTATAGCGGTGATTAACCGCGCTCAATTTAGGTCGGTAATTTTTAAAATAACGATAAAATGTAATTGGGTAAGCCACTAAAAGAACAATTACCGGCGCAACCGAAAAGGTGAGCGCGACTTTCATCAGGGATGCTTCTGTAGTTTTAGTGAGGACGAAAATTATAATAAGTGATAGAAGACTTCCTAGTAATGTTATTAGGTCGTTAATTGCTGGCTTTTGTGCCGCCGAATAGACAATTCCGATTAATTTAAATAAAAAACTGGTACAAAAAAGAGCAAATGAAATAGTAATAACGCTATTCAGATTTGCCACTTTTGTAGGATCTACATTAAGTATCTTATCCCAGTTGAGATAAGGATGAAGCGCAATGAATAGAAGAAAAATGCCTGTAATTATTATCGATAAAATGACGAAAGTGGTACTTATGTATATTTGCCCCAATCTTTCATCATCAACAGCCATAGATTCAGCGAGGCGGTTACGGAGTCCGTTTCCCAGACCAATATCAAAATAGTTAATCCATGTTAATATTGAGCTCAGTGTGATCCATACTCCAAATTCATACGCTGATAAGTAGTTTAAGGTTAGTGGGACAAGTAAAAACGAAATAGAAATACTAAACCCTTTGATCAGAATGGAGAAGTAAATGTTTTTTTTTACAAGAGAGGTACGTCTGTCATCTGGAATAAGTTTGAATTTTTCGCGTAGATAATTAAGTAGATTATGAATTGTCATCTATTTTTTATGCCTTCCATTTAAAATCTGTAGGTTACACCTACCTGAGCCTGAAAATTAAACTGATTTATCCCTGGTTCGAAGAAAAGACCCGAGTCTGGGTTTTGCGGCCGATAAAAATGTTCATAATTATAAGAAAGAACATTTTCAAATCTAGCGGATAAAAGCAAATTACGCCAATTCCACTCGACTATTCCTGTTGCACTTACATCCACCCAATTGGCACGAAGATCTTTGATGCCAATATTATGAAAGTCATTATTGTGGACAAATCGCTCAAGTTGAATACCAATAATTTTCAGACCATTAACCCAACTTATGGATAGTGATTGCAAGTTACTGCCAGGTCCAATACCGGCACCCAGAAGCTGACCATTATTTGTATAACCTTGGTGGGTCATTTGACTCGTGTAAAGATATCGATATAAATCGTTGGGGTTAGCATTTGTTTGCTCTAACTGTGTCAGTTCAAAATTAACCTGAATATATTGCCCTTCATAACGATTTAAAGGAATCATTTTGCGTAACCCAAATATATAAGCACTACTATATCTAGGCATAAGCATAAAATCGCGCCAACTATTCGGCTGTGATTCACGCATAAATTCATAATAAATCTCTGCATGTTCGGCAACACATAACCAACGAACGAAGGCTGAAACACGTTGATCACCTACTTCCGTAGAAGTGAAGCTTTTCTTTGCAATTGGGAAAAAGACCGGATACATTGCCCTGAAACTGCTGACTTTTTCAGTATGAAATTTGGTAAAACTTCGTGTCATCCCGATGAAGAGCCCAGGAATCCACTTGGGTTGATAGCTTAAAACCATGGCATTAATATAGCGCCAGTCATTTTTTTTGGGAATATAAATAGAGTATCCTAAAAATGTTCTATTGACGTCAGGTACATCAAAACCGGAATTTTCTAACCTCCCTGCAATAATCTGACCTTCGAAAGATCCAATTGGCGTTCGTATTGGTTTAACAGTATTTAGTGTATAATGCGAGAACCCATCCGCGGTATTGCTCATCACCAGCGAATTACGCATTCCAGGTCCCCACCAGAGGTTTTCGTTTGAAAGTCCAATTGAAGCTGATCCTAAAGTAAGACGAATACTACTCTGTCCCCACAAAAATTTATTGTAAGGTTTGTCTCCGAATTTCTCAGGCAAGTCACTAAAGACCTGCACCTGATAATACTCGTACCACCTTGCATCGCTCATTTGCGTATAAAACCCCTGATAATTTCTGTTTTCAGCGTAAACAAATTCAGGGCGAAATTGGATGCTAAGCAAACAGAATTTTGCAAAGAATCCACCACTAATCAGAGTTTGGTAACCTCTGCCTGGAATTATTGGTCCATCGTTTAAGCTGTATGGGTGATGAGTGTTGAACTGTTGTTGAATGGTGAAAGGCAATAGTTTTACCATTCCAATCCCCTCTGAGGTTTTAAAAACCCCTTTAGGTTTCATAATCCGCTCTTTTCCCAAAGAACCTAAAGGATCAAAAGCATCTCCGACTTTCATCGATTCAACAGGAAATATTGGTCGTGAAGTGAATGAAATCGAAGAATCAACCTGTCCTAATAATTGAGCCCTGCGATATGCATCTTCCAATACTGGAGTTCCTACGGGTAGGGATTGTGCTTTTGACCATGAAGGATAAAAAACCGCACAGATAATTATTGTTAAAAACAGGCAGGATTGTACGTTCATTAGTTAACAGGTTAAATTCATACGCTATTATCATTAAAGACTTTAATGGCCTTTTATTTAATGAGATTTCCAAATTCGCTTTTGAGTGTTCTGTCTAATCCTTCGGCCAGCGTGAAGGGCGCTTCAAACCCTGAATTATGTGCCAATGTAGCATCAAATTGCGTAGTTGCGCAGAATTTTTTAATTCTGACGCTACTAATAGATAACTTTATGCCTGTAATCCTAGATATTAGATCAAAAACTAGTCCACCTAACATCCCCAACCAATAAGGCAGACGCAATGAAGGGAGTTTCCTGTTTAAACTTTCCTCTGCCTGAAGTACGAGTTCTTTAGTCGTCAGATCAGGTTTGTCGGTGTAATTAAAGATACGAAATCCGGGTCTAATTGTTTCGAGACAGAATTTGATAAAAGCTGCTACATTTCCAACATACGCCAATGATTTTATATTCTCACCTCTTCCTATCATCAGAAATTTTCCTGAAGCAATCTGGTGCAATAGGTTATGGACGTTACCCTGATTTTTCTCCCCAAAGGCAACTGTGGAACGAATAATAGTGAGTGATTTATTTTCGGGATCCTTTAGTTGCCATTCGTGCAAGACTTTCTCTGCCTGCCATTTGCTTTTGCCATAATGACTAAAAGGATCAGGGGGAAATAGCTCATCGGGATTTTTCTTGTTTAACCCATAAACAGCCACTGAACTAATGAAAATGATATTGGTGATCCCATTTTTATCCATTGCATCAAGCACATGTTGAGTTCCATTTACATTTACATCATAATATAGAGAGGTCGGGGAAACATCATCTCTGTGTTCCGCTGCCAACAGAATTACGGTGTCTGTATCATTGTGGATTACGTGATCAAGGTGTTTTTTCCTTATATCCTGTATGATGGTAATATCGTTGTATTTTTCACTTGGTCCTTTGTCAATATTATAACAATTTTCTTTCCCGATAAGGTCTATCAGTCTCGTTCCGATAAAACCGCTTGCACCTACTAAGGTTATATGTCTCATTTACGAAGAAATTTATAAACTAATTTTATTCCCCACAACGGAAATAAACGAGGAAATGCACGTAATAATATATTTCTGAAATACTCCCAAATGTTCAGAAAGTCCAATTTCAGCATCTCCTTTTGCAGCCGGAACTCTTGAATAAAAAAACGGAAGCCTTGTCTACGCGCAAACATGTCATTCCCAACTCTCACAAATACAAGGTTTTCCGGAATATTCCCGATCATATATCCATTTCTCAACATTCGAATCCAAAGATAATAATCTTCGTAACCAAAAAAAGGCTTATAATTTCCGGCACCAATGACTGCTGATTTTTTAAATAGAACTGTCATGTGGTTTAAAGGATTCCTTAATTTGGCAAATCTTTTAATCTCAGAGAATTGCGATGGCATTCGCCGATTTGAACAAATTTGGTTTTCATAGCGTTGAAACTCAGCAATATTAGTGCCTGAAATATCCAGTTCGGGACGCTCCTTCATTAGTCTGATCTGTTTTTCGAATCTATCTGGGAAAGAAATATCGTCACTATCCATCCGGGCGACCAATTCATTCGAACATAAGTCAAGTCCCTTTGCAAGTGCATGTCCCAAACCACCATTTTTATCCAGTTTGCATATTTTCACAGGAGCAGTTGCTTGAAATTGGTCAATTACCAAATCAAGTTCTGGCGTGAGAACTCCATCTTTAACGAGAACAATCTCCGCTGGGCGTAAAGTCTGTTCATTCCAAATGCTCTCCAATGCAGCTTTCAAGTATGCAGGATTCTCCTTCTCGTACACAGAAATCAGAACAGAAAAGTTCATCGATTAATTTTTCTAACGAGTTGAATTATTTGATTATGAAACGTTTTCCCGCCTAATCTAATAAGAAGCTGATGAAAGATTTGTTTCAAAATATATTTACCATTTTTTTGAAACCAATTGCTATCGAAATGGTGTATCGCTACAGTGTTTAAAGTTCTTTTTATTCGTTTGGAATAATTATTTTTGGGAGAGAAGTAATCACAAGGATAGATTGCAATGCCTTCACTATTAATAAGTCGAAATTTCCCATTTGATTTAAATCCGAATCGTTTGAAGGCTGTTTCGTTAAAAATGTTTGGTAATGTCCTAACATCAAGAGTTCCGTCACTTTTTATAAATGATCTGTTCCGATAATATCCCAGAAGATCTTTAAGCCAAGGGTGACCAGCAATTGCTCCGAAAACAGCCGGTTCAAGATCGTTATTATATTCGGATCCAATAAAAAAGTCATGGTGGAGGAAAGGATCAAATGATGCAACCAACTCAACATCTGCATCTAAATAGACTCCTCCATATTGAGAGAGTGCATAAATTCTTATAAAATCAGCCGCAAATGCGTATTTTTTCAAAGCGATAGTTTGCTTCAACCATTCGCTCTCGATGGTTTCAGCTTTCACCCGATCCCACAGTACAAATTGATAATTGGGCAAGTTCATCCTCCATGATTGAATGCATTTACCGATTAGTTCCGGGTATGGATCACCGCTAATCCAGCAGTAATGGATGGTATTTGGAATCATAGAGAGGAAAAGCTTTCGTCATGCAATAATTTATAATCTGCTTAAAGAATAATCAACTTGACTTTTGCATCGAAACTTGCAACAGTTTTTCAAATCAAACAGTTATTACCAAGCTGTTGGCATATATTATTGAATATTTGGCCAATGAGATTTTTGCTATATGCAAAGGTCGTTTGTTTTTATCTTTTAGCGTGCCAATCACACCAAAAGCCATAACTTATAGATCTTTTTAGTCTAAAGTAATCATTTCGGTGCTTTAGCAGACATTTCTCTGCTTGTTCATAACTCATCCAATTGCCTGTAATGTCGTCACCAAATGGTCCAGTTGCTCCATTAGGAAATTTATATCCATGTTTTTTTTGTAGTCTTCTTTTATTGCCAAAAGGGACATTTAATTTATTAAAAATTTGGTAGATTAATAGATTGCTTTCAGTATAGAACTTTGCATTGTTATTCAACACATTAAGTGAGACTTGATCAACTAATTTAAACTGTTTATATCCAAGTGAGTTTAACGCTCTTAAAGTCGCAAGAGAAGATTTGTCAACATATTTTTCATTTTCACCGAGGCATTCGGTCTCAACCGAAATAAACAAAGGCAGTTCAACGAAGTTTTTTAGGCTAATTAGTGCAATTTCATCATAGCCTTCAATATCAATTTTGCAATAATATGGCACACCGAAAGATTCAAATATTGAAGATAGTTTTTTGGTTTTTACTGTTATTGTATTTAAATAATTTTGATCTCTGTTTGCAATTTCACTTTTAAGAGAATTCCAAATAGTTCTTTTTCCTACATAAAAAATTACATCCTCATCATCGGTATCCGAGATAGCGAAATTTTGTAAATTCAATTGCCCCTTATTGATACGATCATAATATATGCTATGCGCCGATTTAATTAAATTAGGATCAGCATCGATAGCAATTACATTAAAACCTTTACTGAGATAAAAGTCGGTATCTTCTGCTTTATGCATGCCAACATCAATAATTAAGTTTTTCTCCATATTTGTTATTAATTACATCCGATTATTAAAACTCAATAGTTTTAATTGTCTTATCTACGTTTGAAGTTGGATAAACAGTGCTTCCCATTTAATAAAAACCTGGTCAGGGAAGAATTTCAACACATTTTTTCGTGCGTTCTGACCAAATTCTTTTCTTTTGTTGAAGTTGGAACACAACATTGACAATTTTTTACTCATTTCGTCAATGTTATAATTATCAATTAGGTAGCCGTCTATTCCGTCATTGATAATATCGGACGGACCGGTTTCGCAGTTGAAGGAAATGATTGGAAGTCCGCATGCCTGAGCTTCGAGAAGAACCATTGGAAGTCCTTCGGTACGAGAAGTCATTAGATAAATAGAAGAATTTATGTATTCTTTTACAATTAAATCAGAAGACGATATCCAGGATATTTTCGATGTAAGTCCATATAAATCAAATTCATGCAAAATTTTCTTTCTTAATGGACCTTCCCCGATTATTCGGAATGTCCAATCATCATGTATTTTACTTACCCTCTCTACAACTTTCAATAAAATATCGTATCCTTTTTCGGGAACCACTCGTCCAATGAAAAGTATTTGTTTATTTGTTAATGAAGCTGTCTGTTCTGAAAAATTTCCTATACTATTTGGTATGACAATTGAATTTTTGTTTAGTTTTTTGTATTTCGGTAAATCACTTTTAGTCAGGCAAACGATAAAATTTAATCTGTGAAATAATAATTTTCTCAATAATGCCCATAAGTTTTTTATTCCGTCATATGCTAAATGCTGACAACCTACTGTTTTAATGTTTTTTCGTATAGGTAAGAAACTTAATAACAAGCTAGGGTAATTTCCAATGCCTAAAATAATGGTATTTCTTTTATAAGTATTGAAATATGAATTAACTCTAAATATTGATTTTACCTTGTTGATTAAATTACAGCCATTCGCGAAATCAATGCACAAATAGTCGATTCCAATTTCATTGTTGGTCGGGTAAATATTTTTAAGGCTTGCTGCAGATAATGATACAATTTTAACATCAGCACCTTTTTCCTTAAAAGTATTGGCAAGGTTGATCGTAACTCTTTCGCCACCACCTCCGAAATGGATATCATGTACAAGAAAGACAATTTGCATTGGTGTTTAAATTGGTTTCACTGGTTTTGTTTTTTTCATTGGCAATGTTGAGCAAGAGTAGAATAAACAACATCTCAAAACTGGGTATCAAAAGAAACCGAATCCAGAGTATCAAGGTGTAGAACAAGATTGGTATTAGATATTCGATATTGGCATAGGAAGTAATTTTGTTAAAGACAGGCAACGAAAAAAGTGAAAAGAATATTACCGTGATAATTCCATACTGAATAATCGAATCATATAACTCATTGTGAGGTCCAATCGTTGATCCATTGGTTGTGGCGATGAAATTTGCATCCTGACCATAGCCGAATAAGACTTTTTTATCAAATGGCGTAGTGTAAATTGTTGCCATTACTAATGTATTCGCTAAGAAACGCAACTGATTCGATCCATCGTTTAAATTGGCAATTCTGTTAATACTTTTATCGTAATTGATTTCCGATTTTATATTGGCGACGTACCACAAAGAAAAAATGGAAATAAGAATGTAACCTGTAATTATAATGACTGTTGCATTAACATTTTGCAACAATGAACGGAAATAAGTTTTAGAAAACCGAACCAGATAATAAAGAATTATACTAAATATAAGCAATCTGCTAAGCGTGAATAACGAAAGCACTATTACAATCAGTTTGCCATGTTTGTTGCGGAGAATGTCGGAACTGATAAAAAATAAAAAGAGATAAGCTCCGGATAAATTGATTTCATAAGAAAGTTTTGGTCTTCCATCATGAGATGAATAAAAGAGAAACTGAATTATTATCGAAATAATGCAAAGAATGTGTAAGTAGTTCAGGTTTGTCTGTCGGATTGGTTTAAGTGTAAAAAAAAGCTTAGGAATACAGAGCAGACCAAATAAGCATAAGTAAGCATTGATAAAAGAAGACAGGATTGTTCCCCGGAAGATCATTAAAACAACAAAAAAACCGCCAATGAAAACTGGCCAAAGTGTACTAAGAGCAATCTCTTTTTTAATTAACAGCGCAAAATAGATAATGACAAACGAAACCCCCATAAGAACTCTAAATGGTTTTTGGAGGCCTTCAGGATCGGGTAGGACAAAAAAAACGATCATCATAGCTGCATAAATCAAGAATCCTAAATAACTGGATTTGATCATTTTATCGACATTTGCACTTAATGAGCAAGCTTTTTTCTATAATTTTGATTCTTCCCATTTGTTCTGAATTTGAATCAGAAACACTTTGCCTAAAACAATGGCCATTCCAGCAAGAATACCAATAAATGCAGCAATGGCCATAATCAGCGGTCTGTTTGGTGACGATTTCTCTGTTGGAACAGAGACTGGCTTAACGATAGTAAATATCGGGGTTTCCTCCTTTACGTGGATTTTATCTTGCTCAAGTAATTTTGATAATTCAGAATAGACGCTATTTTCCACATTATATTCATTTGTCAGACGCTCTTCTTCTGTTTTTGCGATCGAAGTTGATATATTCATATGGCTATCGCGAAATGAAGCCAATTGTTGCTGTGCTGCCTGATAGTTTTTTTTAACCTCATCGTATCTTTGTTGAACAAACTCCAGATTATTTCTGGCTTTTTCACATTTAAAATCAGTGATGTAGCGCTGTAGTAGTGCTTGTGTATTTTGCACTAGTTGCGCAGCAGCATAAGCTTCCGGTAAAGAGCAACTGATCGAAACATATCCATCCAAATCATTAACAGATATTCCAACCTGTTTTTCAATTTCCTTTTGTACCTTGATCTGTTTTTCGGTCAGCTGATAGAGTGGATTAACTTCAGAGGTTGTGAATTTATTTCTTCTCTCTCCCCTTATTGTTTCGATTATTACCGATGGAAGTCCTACTGTATATTTAAGAACCGCATTAGATACTTTTATTTTAGTGTAATAATCATACAAAGTAATCTGACTATCAAGCCTCTCAAAATTAAGTGGTGTTTTCATTAATTCGAGTTGAAATGGCACACTCGAAATAATACTTGAATATGTCCTCGGCGATAATTCTGATGCATTTGCCGTACCTATATTGATTCCTGCCATAGCGGCTAGTTCTGAAAATCCAGCTAATTTAGATTTAGGTTCCGAGATTTGTGGTACCATAGTTGATGAAGCTGTATACTCATTGGGGATCAAAATAGCAACAATGAATCCGATTAAAACTCCAATCATAGTTAGCTTGCCAATAACTATCCTGCCATCCCAGAATGTTCTTGCAAGATTTATAAAATCAACCTCAGTCTCCTGAGCCAGATTCTGCTTTATATTGCTTTCGGCAGTCATATTCGAATTTTTATGATACAAATTTTTACAGTCGCAGTAAATTTTGCAGAAATTGACCTGTTGTTTTTCAAGAAATGAAATGTCCTTAATAAGAATATCACAAATCGGCATGAATATTTACTCTTGGCTATTCCATCCGACCTTAAAAAAAACAAACTATATGCAAATGAATAACAGGTTTATTATTTAAATGCAAACCGGTATAAGCATGAGCATATACCGGTTTGCATGGGGTGTTTGAATTTTAATCAAAAAACAAAATTATAATTTGTGGATTTGCGTTTTTCGCTGAATAGAAAACAAACGATCAGTATTTGAATTTTACCAAATATTAAGTTTATGAAGTAGTATTTGAATTTTTAAAATACCAGATGTACGCCTTTCCCGTTTTGCAAAGGTTTCCAGGTTGTTGTATTTTGGTTGTTTACGTTGTAGACTAATCGTTAAAAGTTGTTGATGCGGATCAGTATTCAAAATAAGGTTCCTTTTTTTTATAAAATAAGCTGGAATCATAAAAAGAACAACGCTAACAATTACGATGAATGCCAATAAATATAGAATTCCAATTTTATGTAAGGAAAAAACTGAAATAATAAAAACCATATTTGTGATAATAATCGTAAATGAAGCCATTTTGTGTGAAAAACCAAGTGTAAGTAGCCTATGGTGCAAATGATTCTTATCTGGTGAAAAGGGAGATTTTTTTTGCATTAAACGAATAATAAAGACACGTAATGTATCAGCTAAGGGATAAATGAGTATCCCAAATGATACAATTGGCACTGATCCGATGGTGAATTGGCTTTGTTGGGAGATATTAAACTCGTTAAACTGGATAACAATAATGGAAAGAATCGTTCCTAGTACAAGAGATCCAGTATCTCCCATAAAAATTTTATTCTTCTTCCCAAAAACATTAAAATAAAAAAAACCAGCATTAGCACCAACAAGCGTAAATGAAACTATTGCATATTCAATATGATTACTAAGTAAAAACCAGAAACCAAATACTGCTCCGTACAATATACTCAATCCAGAGGCCAAGCCGTCAATTCCATCAATTAAATTGATCGAATTAATTATGACAATAATAAAAAAAGTTGTGATTACGACACTAGTGAACATTCCAATCTCCCCGATTCCCAAAAAACCATGAAAATTAGTGAATCTTATATTTGCAAATACAATGATACATCCTGCAGCTAATATCTCAGCCGAAAGTTTTTTCCATGGTGGCAAATCAACTACATCGTCTTTTAATCCGACAAAAAACATTAGTAGAATTGCGGCAAATATATAGATCATTCCAGATAAATCATGACCATACAAACCTACAGTTACAGAAAATATAAAACTAAGAAAAATTGCAATTCCTCCCAATGTAGGAATTGGTCTTAGTGCAGAAGATCTTTCATTCGGATGATCGAATAATCTTAATGATGTAACTACCCTGATAACAACAGGAACCAAATAAACTGAAATTCCAAGTGCCAGAAGGAAGCTTAAAGTAATGGATAAGTAATTTGACATAGGTAACTATTTTATTTAGGTAAAATTTGTGAACTTTCAGACTGTCCAAGTTATTGTTTGACAAATATTTAGTGCAAATATCTTTTGACAATTTAATGGTTGTTAAAAAATTGTTCCTTTTACAGCTTCGCCCTCTCAGTCACATCAAGTAACCTACCAAAAGAAACTCCTTTTCTTAATTTCCATTGCACGTAAACACATGGGTTTTTAACAAACCACTGAACGGCAAAATTACTTATTTAATCCAATTCAGCAAATAAAATCTGAATAAATAGTTTATGAGCTTAAAAAAAAACTTCATATTGGAATTTAATTTTGGTTCATAGATTACGAAAACTTCCTTGGTCTCCGACAATGTTTTGGCTAAATATAGCAGTTTTCTATTGACCCTAATTTTTAGTTTATGTTTTATGAACGAATTTTCCCAGAAGGATATTAAGTAGAATCAGATGGATTAACCTGCTTAATAATACGAAAAAAATATATTTTCCAAAATATATAAAAATTTGATCATCAATTAAATGTGCAAGTATGGATAGAAAATGCGAGCTCCCCAATTGCAAAATGCAATTGGGGAGCTTTGGGAATTGAATAATTATACGACTATTTAGACCCCGCGTATCCTGGGTTCTGAGTTATAGTTCCGTTGCTATTGTCAATCTCCTGTTGTGGATAAGGCAGCAAACGATGGGTAGCGGCTACAAAGATGCGCTTTGGTTTATATGTCCCTTCTGCCGGAAGTGCATTGTAAATCTCCGTTGCTAATCCCCAGCGCACCAAGTCAAAGTGCCGATCACCTCCTTCAAAGGCCAGTTCCATACGGCGTTCATACATCAGATCGATGAAAGTTGGTGCTGTTATTGCTGCCAACCCGGCGCGTTGACGTACTTTATTGAAAGGAACAGAGGCAGCAGCAACAGCTGTGGTTCTGTTGGCAGGTCCTCCACCATTAAGCATCATAATAGCTTCGGTATCAATTAATAATACATCTGCATAACGTAAAGCCGGAACATTTAAACCTGCGGCCCAGCCTACATATGAATCCTTGTAAGGGCTATTGTATTTGATGCAGACGACCGGTGACTGATTATTTGGTGCCTGCAGAACATCTGTAGAACCGGCATAAGTGATAACATCTACACCACGTTTAGCAACCGTCGCAGCTTTACGAAGGTCTCCTGCCTGGTAGGAATTATAAAACTGAAGAGTGGCACTTACCAATCTCCAACCCTCACCCATAGGTTCATCATGTTTTCCACCCCAAACGTTATTGGGTAACATTAATACCGGAGTAATAGGGTATTCTCCTAAACGGGCACCTAATCCCCAAAGAATTTCACTGTCGTTTTCGTGTTCGATTGTAAAGATATCTGCGTAACTGGCTGTCAAACTATGCTTGCCAGAATTGATCACAGTTTCTGCAGCCGCTTTGGCCTCGGCCCATTTTGCTTCATGTGCATAAACTTTGGCCAACATGCCCCATGCAGCGCCTAGTCCCGGTCGCCCTTCCTGATGTGCCCAATCTAATTGTGTTGTTGCCGTTTTCAATCCGTTTTCAATGGTCTCCCATGTTTTTGCGGTAGTTGCCCTTACCAATGATTGGGAAGGATCGTTTGAGTTATAAATCGGAACACCACCATAGCGAATTGCCATCTGAAAATAGGCAAAGGAAAGGAGAAAATTGGCTTCACCAAGTATCCTCTTTTGTTGAGCAGCATCCATTGTAATATTGGGAACATTTGTTAGTACATCGGTTGCCCTTTTGATGGTCTTAAAATATGATTTGTAGCTGTTTAAGCTTAAGTCCCCTTCAAGATTCTGATTGGCCCTAAACTCTGACATTGCAATAAAATCTGAATAGTTATCGTTTTCATAACCATTGTCACTGAACGACTCCATGCTGCACCACTCTTCACCACCTAGTGCTTCCTCATCCTGTAAAGGTGTATAGACACCACCTAAGGCAGATTCGGCCTGAGCAGCAGTTTTCCAGAAAACTGCATCCGTAAATTCGTGTGGTTGTTTGTTCAGAAAATCTTTTCCGCAGGAGGCGAGCACAACAATCCTCATTAAGATTGGAATATATTTTTTCATGATATTCGTATTGAAAGGGATTAAGAGTTAAAGTTACCACCTAGTAAATAGGCTTTTGCCCTTGGATAGGGTCCGGCGTCAACAC
>JBAXWR010000083.1:0-27294 GCA_037128295.1 Mariniphaga sp. | reverse complement strand
TGACTTTGAGTAAATTCCCACACGAAGATTGACCGATCCAGTCACCCGGACACTGAAACAAAGTAGTAATTAATGTTATGGTTGCGCCCACTTTGGAACATGGGCGGGACAATATTCAGAAGCCAATATAATTTTAGATAGCACCTCAGACTTTTTGGGGAGTTGCCTTTTCCGTCCGAATTTCCATTTGCTCTTTTCTTAACATTCGATCGCGGACGGTTTATATTTTGCTATTTTTCCTCGGGTTGCGTGGTCCTATGATCTTTTGAGCATTGACATGGCTTTAGTTCGGGACCACTTACCCGGGGCTATTCATGTTCAACCACTGCGTGGTTGTTGGATAATTTTGATTTATCGTAGAATAGCGAAAATAAATACTAATTAATTTCTACTGCCTTGCAACCCAGAAGCGGGTTGAATTTGAATAACCCCTGGTGGAGCCTGCGGAACCGGGGGTGCATGAACAAGACCTAAAGGCAACCCTGAAGCGGGTTGAACATATAGATAGCCCTTAAAATACATGATTTTTTAAACCAACAGCCAATATCCAATTAAAATATTTAAATTATAATTACCTAATAATTAGTTATATATAATTATCAATGTTAAATGAAATATTATTTATAAAAATATTGAGTACAAAACCACATTTACTTCCTTATAAGAGAAAAATGTATTTCCAAAAAAGGGTCAAATATCTGCAATGAAGGTTTTCAACGAAAATAATAAAGAACAATTTATTCACAATCAAGAATTTACCTCTTGGGTATTGAATCCAACAGAGGAATCTGACCTATTTTGGGACAACTTCATTGCCAATAACCCATCCCACAAAAAGGGAATTGATCAATCCAGACTTTTTATCAAATCACTTGTAAGGAACAATAAAGAGCTTAGTGATGATGAGGTTTCGACTCTCTGGGATAAAATCAATAAAACCAGGAATTCCAGTAAAAGGTTATCAATCAATCTAAAAAGATTGTCAATTGCAGCGGGAATCCTGATGATTCTCGGACTTTCAGGCTGGTGGTTGTCTGTAACCAACAATAAAAAAGATGAAGGGGCTACTTACCAATCCATTGCCTCTAATAAAAATCAGGGTAACGAAATCAAATTGAT
The DNA here is from genome assembly GCA_037128295.1 of Mariniphaga sp. Taxonomy (GTDB): domain Bacteria; phylum Bacteroidota; class Bacteroidia; order Bacteroidales; family Prolixibacteraceae; genus JAAFHB01. The sequence goes on along the minus strand of JBAXWR010000083.1, from coordinate 26,175 downwards.
TATGTCTGATCAGACTGAGAAGACATTCACCACCAAAGAAGTTGACCTAAAGTATAACCAGCAGGGGCAATTAGAAACCAGATCTGGAAAGCACACCGAAACCGAAGAATTAGAAAACGACTCCAATACTTTGCAAATGAATCAGTTAGTCGTACCTCGCGGAAAGCGGTCGAGTATTGAGCTTGCCGATGGAACCAAACTGTGGCTAAATTCGGGAAGCCGGGCTATCTATCCGGTTGTTTTCAAAGGGAAAACAAGGGAGATTTTTATCGAAGGTGAAGGTTATCTTGAAGTGGCCCATGATGTGGCACATCCATTTTTTGTTGTGACTGACCAGATAAAGATTGAAGTTTTGGGTACAAAGTTCGATATTTCGGCATACAAGGAAGACGATTGTATTTCGGTTGTACTTGTTGAAGGATCAGTTCAGGCATCTATAGGTCACGATAACCGGATCATGGAACCCAATCAAATTTTGAATTACCAAAAACTGACACAGAAGACATCACTTGAAAAAACAAATGTGCTCGAATACATTGCATGGAAAGATGGTTACATGCTTTGCAACAATGAGCAGGTTAAAACAATAACTACTAAATTATCAAGATATTACGATATAGATATAAATTATGAGGACACGAGTTTAAGCAATATGACAATTACCGGTAAATTGGATCTTAAAAGTAATTGTGAAGATGTATTGAAGGTAATTTGTGCAACGGCTCCATTAGAATATAAAATTGTTGACAATGAAGTATTTATGAAGAAGAATGAGTATTAACCAAATAAAAAAGAAATCAAAATGATGTAACCAACAAGAAAAAAATGACAGGCTATATTGCAGTATAACCTGTCGGAAGTTTTAACGCAAAATCACTATTTATTTAGAAATTAAAACCAAACAAAAGTATGCAAAAATTCGGGTTATTGGTTCCGTATATCCGGAACTTTAGGAAATTCATGCTAATTATGAAGGTATTCTCGTTATTGTTATTTATTTCATTATCAACGGCATCTGCTAAAGTGAGCTATTCACAAAGCACCAAATTTACACTGAACCTCGAACGTGTCAGTGTAAAAGTGTTGATTGAAAAAATTGAAAAAAGCAGTGAGTTTATCTTTGTTTACAATGAAAACATCATCGACATCAACAAAGAAATCTCTGTTACGGCAACAAACGAAACGGTAGAGGAAATTCTTGACAAAGTGTTCAAATCTTCAGAAAACACTTATAAAGTATTTGATCGTCAGATTGTTATTGCAAAGAAGGAAAGTTCAAGATCTGATCTTGAATCCCTTGTGGCACAGCAAGCACAAAAAAAACTGTTGAAAGGAAAGGTAACTGATGTAACAGGGCTCCCAATTCCGGGAGTATCGGTGGTTGCAAAAGGAACTACCGTTGGTACCACAACCGATGTTGACGGGAAATACACCTTATCTGTTTCAACGGATGCAAAGATTATTATTTTTTCGTTTGTGGGAATGAAACCACAAGAGGTAAAACTTGGGACTACAACATCAATAAATATCGTTTTAGAAGACCAAACTGTTGATGTTGATGAAGTTGTAGTGGTAGGATATGGCTCGCAAAAGAAAGCAACTGTAGTCGGTGCAATTACTTCAATTACCACCTCTGATCTTAAACAAAGTCCTACAACCAACATATCAAATGCATTGGCAGGTAGAATGTCGGGTATGATTGTAACACAATATTCGGGTGGCGAACCCGGAGTTGACCGGAGCGAAGTATTGGTTCGTGGTATGTCAACTTTCGGAACAAAAACCCCAATCGTCATCGTTGATGGTATTGAGCGTAATTATCAGTATCTTAATCCTGACGAAATTGAGACTTTTACTTTGCTGAAGGATGCTTCTGCAACTGCTGTCTATGGTGTTCGTGGGGCTAACGGTGTTATTCTTGTCACAACACGCAGAGGTATTGCAACAGAAAAAGCAACTGTTACCTTTAAGGCAACGACTGGTATCTCTTCTCCAATTAAATTCCCATCGTATTTGGGATCGGCTGATTATGCCATGCTTTACAACGAAGCCAACTTAAACGATAATCCACTTACGACGAAGGCTCTTTTCTCCCAGACCCAGATCGACAATTATCGCAAAGCCATAGGTGACAACTCCGACGGATTGGGTTACAATGTCAATCTTTTTGATTATGCTTTCAAGCCCAGTATGCAACAGGATTACAGCTTGAACATCAGGGGTGGATCAAAAACAGCAAGATACTTTGTATTAGTGGGTTATATGAACCAAAACGGTAACTATAACCATGCCAACGAGAGTGTGAAAAATACCAATGCTAACTTTAAAAGGTATAACTTCAGATCTAATATTGACATAGATATTACAAAAGACTTTTATGTAAAGTTAAATCTCGGTGGCCGCATTCAAAGCAGGACTGCTCCCGGAACCACTGCGGCACGATTGATTACGATCGCGAACACACAGCCCTCTATTTATCCTGTGATCAATGAGAGAAGTGATGATCCTGCCAACGCAACATATAATTTAAAACATCCTGAAGGGCTACTCTTTGGAACTGCATTGTACCGTTACAATATGTTGGGTGAATTGGCCTATTCGGGAGTTCAGTATTTTTATGACAGTTATATGGAAGGAACATTTGCCATGGGTCATAAACTCGATTTTATAACAAAAGGGTTGACCTTCGAGGTTCAGTATTCATATGACAGTTTTGCAGGAAATACGATCGACAGGTCTATCCCACACCAAAGTGAAGGTTACAGGGAGTATGGCGGTTATTCAACTTTCTTTCCTGCAGTTGGCGTTGACGTGTTGATGAACGGTGGTCATTATACAGGTGCTTATACCTATCCGAAGAGAACGGATAATCTTACAATGAACAACGGCTTCAGCCAATCGACACCTACGCGTAAGAATGACTTTCAGGGTACTTTAAATTATGCAAGGAATTTTGGTCTTCATAATGTTACCGGTCTGTTTCTGATTCGTAAATCGGTTCGTGTAAATGGTGTGGAAATACCTTATGCAACTCAGGGAACATCACTTCGTGGTACCTATAACTATGCTGAAAAATATCTTCTTGAGGTCAATGCAGCATACAATGGATCCGAAAACTTTGCAAAAGGTCGCCGGTATGGTCTGTTTCCCGCTGCCGCAATTGGTTGGGTTGTAAGCAATGAACCTTTCCTAAAAAACTACCCTAAAATTGACTACCTAAAAATCAGGGGATCGTTTGGGATTGTTGGTAACGAGCAACTTCCTGGTAACCGATTTGGGTATCTACAATTTTATACCGTTAACGGCGACACATACAACATGGGTACAAGTCAGGGTAATGGTGTCCCGGCAGGTGTTTATGAGGGTTCGTTGGCCAATCCAATGTTAACATGGGAAAAATCAAAGAAAACCAATATTGGTATCGACCTGAAAATGTACAAGAGCAAATTAACTTTCTCATCAGATGTTTTCTTTGAACGGCGCAGCGACATCTTAAATGTACCCGGAGACAACTATTCGAAAAACGTATCTGCAGTTGTAGGTTTAAGTGCACCCCAAATAAACATTGGTATTATCGAAAATAAAGGTATTGATATGGAACTTGGATGGACCGATAAAATTGGAAAAAACTTCTCTTACTATGTTAAACCAAACTTATCGTTCGCCCGCAATAAAATTATATTTATCAACGAAATCGACCATATTGCCCCCAATGGCTTACCGGTTCCTTCGGCTTACCGCACTGGCAAACGACTTGGAGAACAATTTCTTTACGAATTCGACCACTTTGTGAAAGATCAGGCAGAAGCCGATGCGTTAAATACCGCGACCTTCCAACCTTGGGGTAAATTAATTCCGGGTGATGTTGTTTACAAAGATCAAAATAAAGATGGCAAGATTACCGATCAGGAAGACCGGATCGCTATGGGTAATCCACGTACTCCCGAAATCCAGTTCGGTGTTCCGGTCGGAATGTCGTACAAAGGGTTTGATGCAAGTTTCCTGTTTCAGGGTGCCACCAATGTAAGTGTCCAATTAACAGATGCTGCAGCCTGGGACTTTCCAACTTACGGTCAGGATATTATTGGTAGGGTTAAAGATCTTCATTTGGGTCGTTGGACTCCTGCGACTGCTGCAACAGCAACCTATCCTGCCCTTCACTATGGACCTTATCCGAATAACAAAAACGCACAAAACTCTCTCTTTTTTACCGATGCTTCATACGTTCGTTTAAAGAGTATTGAGATTGGATATTCGATTCCAACAAAAGTTATGGCAAAGATTGGTTTAACCAAAGCCCGTTTCTATGTTCAAGGTTTAAATTTGCTTACCTGGGATAAGTTAGACAAATATGATGTTGACCCTGAAACGAATACCGGAGGCGACTGGTATCCTATTCAACGAGTTTTCAGTGTAGGTGTTGATGTAACATTTTAATTGATTCAAATATGAAAAACAAAGCATATCGTTTTTTAACAGCACTATTCAGTATTGTTATCTTATTTACATCGTGTAGTAAAGTGCTCGACAGGGCTCCAGACAACCAAATTGCTGAGGATGTTGCTTTTGCCTCGTGGGATTTGGTGAATGGAATGGCCAATAAATTGTATCGGGAATTGCGTGATAAGGACAAAGGGATTGTAGGACTACAGGACTTCTCAATTTCGGGAATTACCGACGAGTGTAAAGGGACTAAAGTGGAAACCGCTATCCCCGACCAGTTTAACTTTGGATCGTTCGGTCCCTCAATCGGTATGGTAGGACCAGGTAAAACCATTTCCATTTATTGGGGCGATTACTACAATTCAATCCGAAAAGCAAACGTATTTCTGAGTGGTGTTGAGAAATACAAATCACCAGATAACCCTCAACAAACCGGCGATTTAAACTATCGTATTGCCGAGGCTCATTTTTTGCGCGCCTACTTTCATTTCCTGGCAACACGCTGGTATGGTGATGTTGTTTACATGGATTACAAACCTGAATTGGATGGCGATTTAAAATTTGTCCGTCTTGCATGGCCCGAATTTGTGAAGAAGATTATGGTGGATATTGATTATGCCGCAACAAATTTACCGGCTCGCCATATCGACAATGATTTTGGAAGAGTCGATAAAGGTGCTGCATTGGCATTAAAAGCAATTATACTTTATATGAATGCAAGTCCAATGTACAATGGTGGAAAATTTCCGGGCAACGATACCCGTGTTGGCAAGGATAAATATGCAACGTACGATAAGGAAAAATGGAAACTCGCCGCTGATGCCGCTAAAGCTGTAATGGACCTTCAAGGTGTTGCCGGACCGCGATATAGTCTCTATCAGGGAAATAGCAACACCTGGCAAGCTGAAAGCAACAACATGGTTTATGCAAGAATCAAGCAGATTTACATTGACCCGGCTGCTATTCAAAATGAGTGGATTCTGGTTCAGCCAAACTGTAAAGCAGAATCCTGGCAAGGTGACCATATTCCTCCTTCATACGGAGGTGCTGCCCGTTTACAGCCACTTCAGGAGCAAGTTGACGAATATGAATTCGTTGGTAGTGATGGTTTTGGCTATGCAACCTATGATCCTCAGGCGAAAGCCAAGGGTTTTGATGAAAACTTTCCTTACGTAAAACGTGATCCCCGTTTTTATTCCGATATAATGTACCATGGCTGTACCTATCAAAGTAAGATCGTCAATACAGCTACCGGAACAGATAAACTTGGTGCAAGTAACGCCACTTCAACAGGATACTACCTACGCAAATTCTTCCACGAAGATTGGAAACGCAGCGGTACATGGCCACTGCACTTTCCAATGGTTCGCCTTCCTGAAATACAATTGATCTATGCTGAAGCAATGAACAGGTATTCAGGACCAAGTGCCGATATTTACAACGTTTTGAATACCTTACGTGCCCGTTCATTTATGGCACCTGTGCCTCCGGGATTGGATGAAGCAGGTCTTCATAAATACATTCAAAGGGAACGTAGGGTTGAGCTTTTCTATGAAAATAAACGCTATTTCTATGCACGTTGGAACCTTGAACCCGATTCTAACAGCGAACTTGCACAGGAAACCGCCTCCAAGGCATCTTCAACACCGGATAATTTCTGGCCTTATCCAAGAACACAACGCGCAGTTCATGGTATAATGGCGGTAGCCGACCCTGCCGGAAAATACATTGTTTCTGGCGTCAATTACAGGATGCAACGTTTTAAACTGGAGGACAGGGTTTTCACATCGAAAAACTATTTCTGGCCTTTGGTGACGAGCGAAATCACCAATTGTCCATCGTTGATCCAGAGTCCAAACTGGTGATCCGATAATCCTTAAAAAAGAGAGACTGTTGTAAGACATGTCTCTCTTTTTTTATCCGTAAAGGTTATGATGAATTCATTATCTTTGTATGATGCAAATTTAGAAGAGATGAAAAAGATACCTTACGGGATTAGTAGTTTTGAAACCATAAAAACTGAAAATTACTATTTTGTCGATAAAACCAGGTACATCGAAAAAATGGAAAACCTGGGAGGTAGGTATTTGTTCTTCCTCCGTCCCCGCCGTTTTGGGAAAAGCCTCCTCATTTCCATGCTCGAACATTATTACGATCTAAATGGGGCGGATCAATTTGAAAAATTATTTGGGGATACTTACATTGGCCAGAATCCAACTCCTTTAAGAAATTCATATCCTGTGTTGCGGTTCAATTTTTCGATGGTCAAAACGCAAGGGACTTTCGAACAATTGAAACATGGTTTTTGCCTGAATGTCTGGAGCGAATTGCACTCTTTCATGTTGAAGTACAAGACTATTTATAATTTGGATGAAGAAGTTTTAAAAAAAATTGAAAATCAAGTAGATCCGGGAGATATGTTGCTTGTTTTTCACGATGAAATGAAGGCAAAGCATGTTTCGTTTTACATGATCATAGACGAATACGATAATTTCGCCAACAATGTTTTGATGGAGCATAACGAAGAAATTTATCGGAAAATTACCCATTCAGGCGGGTTTTTGCGAAATTTTTTCACCTTGATCAAAGGGATGACCGACAGCCGGGAAATCGACCGGCTCTTTATCTCAGGAGTTTCCCCATTGGTAATGGCCGATGTGACCAGCGGATTTAACATAGGCGAGAATATTTCGCTTTGGCCCGATTTTGCTTCCATGGTTGGCTTTAACAGGGAAGAACTTAAGGGGCTTGTTGACTATTATATCCCCGGACAATACGAAACGCTTTTCCCCTTATTATCAGAGTGGTACAACAATTACTGTTTCGATGAAAACCTAATTGAGAACAATATATTCAACTCAATTTCAATTTTGTATTTTCTGAGGGAAAGTCTGGCTCTGAAGCGCATACCATCCAATTTGATAGATGAAAATTTGCGGACCGATTACGGTAAGCTTCGTTATTTAATTTTAGAAGAAAAAAAATTAAACGGGAATTTTTCAATTCTGAAGGACCTAGTTCAAACCAAGGAAACCACCGGTCGTTTAGTTCGTAGTTTTGCGGTAAACGAATTGATAAATGCAGAGAAATTTCGATCACTTTTGTTTTATTTAGGTTTTACTACACTGAAAGGGATTTCACCTGCAGGAAGATACACTTTTACTATTCCCAATAAATTGATAAACAATTTATTATGGGAATATATCCAAAAATCGTTGGATGAGGTTTATAAATTAAAAATTGATATTGATTTTTTAGAACAGGTTTTTACAGACATGGCATTGGATGGGAAATGGAAACCTGCCTTTCAATACATTGTCGACAAATTTTATGAAGCCGTATCGGTCCGCGATTTTACTTTTCACGAAGAGGGGCTGAAAACATTCCTTCTGGCCTGGTTAAACCTGACAAACCTTTACGATGTGATCAGCGAAAAGGAAAAAAACAAAGGTTATGCCGATATTTGCCTCGAACCCGACCGGAGGTTTACCGAATATGTTAAATTTGATTACATCATTGAGCTGAAATACGTAAAAACTAAAGAAATCGAAACTACTGCAAAGGAAGAAGTTGCAGTCAAACAGATTGTTAAAACTGCCACTTCACAATTGATGCAATATGCTGCCAACAACAAATTCCAAACCATCAAAATCATTATTGTAGCCTCTGCGAAGGAATTGATTTATATGGAAGAATGTAACGGTTGAAAATGAATATTAAAAATCAACCATTTAACTAACAGATACTTGAAAAACAACTTATGAAAAAAGTATTTTTATTTATTGTACTGGCCGCATTGTTTATCTCAGTTACCGGAGAAAGCAAAAATACCACTACCAACAATGAAGTGATTGATTATCAAGCACAAACGTCTAAAACAAAAAAGGGCAAAAAAGACACTCGTTATTGGAAGAAAATGGCTGAAGGGATGAGCCGGGCTTTGACAACCCGTTTCTGGGGTGCCAACTTCAAGGAATATCCTGAAAGATATTATTTTAACTATGGAAGCGATTTGTCGAACATGACGACAAACCATTACTGGCCACAGGCACACGCGATGGATGTGGTAGTGGATGCTTATTTAAGGACATCGGATAAGTATTACCTTAACTTTTATCCTTTATGGTGGACAGGAGCGCCTAAGTTCAATTTCTCGGGCAAGCCAGAAGACCGTTGGTGGAATGTCTTTGTAGATGATATGGAGTGGATTACACTTGCCCAATTGCGGATGTTCGAATCGACCAAACAGGAGATGTACTTTACCAAGGCAAAGCAAATCTACAACGATTACATCTGGCCAACCTGGGGACCCGAAGATGAGGCACCGTGGCATGGTGGGATTACCTGGAAAACCGATGCAAAAAAATCGAAAAATGCCTGTTCAAACGGACCGGCTGCAATCATCGCTGCAAGGATTTATACGATGTACGATAAGGTTATAACTCCCGACAAGAAGCCAAAGCAAGCTTATCTGGACGAAGCGATTAAAATCTATTCCTGGTTAAAGGACAATTTGTACGATCCAACCAAAGGAAGAGTTTATGATAATATGAACGGAAGTGGTAAGATCAGCCAGGTTATTTATACTTATAACCAGGGGACATTTATCGGGGCAGCCCATGAACTTTACAAGATAACGGGCAACAAGCAATATCTTGCCGAAGCGGTAAATGCCTCCAATTATGTCATTGACCACATGTCCGAAAACGGGGGTGTCCTTAATAATGCAACCTCAGGCGACGGGGGATTGTTCAATGGGATCTTTTTCCGCTATTTTGTCAAACTGATCAACGAGCCAGGCCTGGATTACGCCAACCGTGCAAAGTTCCACCGCTACATCACCAATTGTGCAACAGTGATGGTGGAAGAGGGCCTTAATCCCGAAACAATGCTTTATGGCGGCAATTGGCACAAAGCACCCACAAATGCAGACCCAGTGGCACTTACGCCTCAATTATCAGGCTGTATGCTGATGGAGGCGATGTGCATACTAAAACCACTGCCTAAAAAATAGAAAAACTCTAATTTGCTCATTATGAATAAAATATTCTTTTCATTATTGATCTTATTATCAACTACTTACCTCCACGCTCAAACCCATCTCACCGACTTCGTAAACCCATTTTTAGGGACTGCCACACTTTGGGATAGCATCGACATTGGTTACAAGCCTACACACCGGACATGGGGAGCAGAGGCATTTCCGGGATCATCGGTTCCCAACGCCATGGTCCAGTTGACACCGGTCACAAAATTCCGAAGTGGTTCTGGATATCAGTATGAAGATACGGTGATTTATGGATTTGCCCATACGAGCAAGGGACATTGGAACTTATGCCATATTCCTTTGTTACCCGTTACCGGGACAGTTTCTCCCGATGATTATAGCTCAGGTTACAGTCACAAAAACGAGTCGGCCCATCCCGGCTATTATCAGGTTTATCTTGAACGGTATGGCATTAACGCTGAGTTGACTTCAACCTTAAGGTGTGCATTTCATAAATATACCTTTAAGCTAGGAGTGGGCAAGAAACTGGTTGCCAATTTATTGATGTCGAATGAAAAAGTCAGGGATTGGGCTATCCAACGGGAAGGAGAAAATGTTTTTACCGGTTTTCAGCAAACGGGCGAAAAGATGTATTTCTATGCTGTTGCCAATCACCTGATCAGAAAGATCGAATCTATCAAAAAAGAGTCCAAAGAATTATCGGTTGTCAATTTTATCGATTCTCCCAAGTCGCTGGAAATGCAGATCGGGTTCTCGTTCGTAAGCGTTGCCAACGCCAAAGCCAACCTTGAAAAAGAGATGCTCGGAAAAAGCTTTGAGGAGGTAAGGCAGGAAGCTACAAAAACATGGGAAACCTTATTTTCTAAAATTACCGTGACAGGTGGTACCGAAAGGCAAAAAGGGTTGTTTTACTCCACATTGTACCGTTCGTTCCTTTGGCCTGCCTTGCGAAGCGATGCGAATATGGATTATACCGACAGGGATGGAAAAGTTGTGAACAATGGTTTCAATTATTATACCGAGCCGTCGTTGTGGGACGATTACCGGAATAAGCTGGTCTTGCTAGGATTGTTGTCACCTAAAGTTACAGCCGATGTGATCAGTTCCTTGATCGACAAAGGTGAAAAAACAGGGTTTATGCCCACCTTCTTCCATGGTGATCATGCAGCACCCTTTATCGCAGGGACCTATCTGAGGGGAATCCGAAACTTTAATGTGAAAAGTGCCTATAACCTGTTGTTGCGCAATGCGACACTCGAAAACAAAAGCAGGCCACATGTTTTGGAGTATATCGAAAAGGGGTACATTTCGGAGCCAGACCTGGCAAATCCTGTACTTCAAACTGTTGCCAATGCCGGGGTGACCAAAACCCTTGAGTATGCATATGATGATTATGCAGTCGCACAGCTTGCAAAAGAATTGAAAGATACGGCCAACTACAGGATGTTGATGAAACGGACCGGCAATTACAAAAATATGTTCGACCCATCGACCGGATTTATGAGGGGCAGACTGGCCAATGGCGATTGGATCAAAAATTTCGATCCGGAGTTTGTTTATTACGAATACATGTACCGCGAAGCCAATGCCTGGCAATCTTCGTTTTTTGCTCCCCATGATCCAAAAGGGTTGATTGGACTTTACAAGAGCAAGGATGAGTTTGAGAAAAAACTGGATGGGCTTTTTTCAACGCCTTTTAAGGGTCAGGAGGCTGATAATATGTCGGGGTTTATCGGGCAATATTGCCATGGAAACCAGCCCGACCACAATTTCCCTTACATGTATTATTTTATTGGCAAACAACAGAAATCGCAGGTCATCCTTGACAGCATCATGAACCATTATTACGATATGGGAAAAGACAAACTTGCATATGCCGGAATGGATGATGCGGGCGAGATGTCTTCTTGGTATGTATTCAATGCCATGGGGTTATACACTTTCTCACCCGCCGATCCTGAGTACATCATAACAGTTCCCCTATTTGACAAGGTAGAGATAAAGTTGAACGAAAAAACGACTTTTACAATCCTGAAAAAGAATTCAGGTAGTAAAATTACCGATATTTCGTATGGGGGCAAAAAAATTAAGGGTTACTTTATTTCTGATGAAGAACTTAAAAAGGGCAGGAAATTGGTGATCACCACTGAATGACAAACTTGATTTAAATTTTGAAATTCTTTGTGAACCTTTGAGACTTTGTGTCTTTGTGGCAGAAAACTCATTAGCCACGAAGGCACTAAGCCACTAAGTTTTACGAAGATCAACCACCAAAAGAACCTACTATTTTAATTTGTATTTTATTTTAGACATATGAAAGGAACCATTTTATTTGTTAGCCTTTTCTATATTCTGCTAAGTTCCATTCAGGCTTTGGCCGGTTCTAAACCGTCAACGCTCAAATTATCAGGTGATTACAAAAATGAAACTGATAAGCCTAACATTACAAAAGCGGATTTCGGTGAAACGGAAGGTCAAAAGATTTACCAATATACACTCACGAACAGTAAGGGCATGGTGGTTAAGGTAATCAATTATGGAGCGTCGATTACCGATATCCTAACACCTGATAAAAATGGGAAACTGGGTAGTGTCGTCCTTGGGTTCGATTCGTTGAAATCGTACACAGGCTGGATGAATGCTCTGATGGGTGCTTGCGTGGGGCGGATAGCCGGTCGGATTTCAAATAAAAGATTCACGCTTGACGGAAAAGAATACAACCTTTCGTCAATGATACATGGTGGCGTGCTGGGATTTCATAAAAGAATATGGGAAATAATGGAAATAAATGGAAATAAGGAAATAGCCCTCAAATTGAGCTATTTCAGCAAGGATGGAGAGGAAGGTTTTCCAGGGAATTTAAAGGTGACTGTAACTTATTGTCTCACAAATAATAACGAACTCAAGATTAATTACCTCGCCACAACAGACAAAGCAACCCCTGTTGTCCTGACGAACCACACATATTTTAACCTTTCAGGAGGTAAAGTAGCCAAGGTATTGAATACAGAACTGACGATTTTGGCTGACCGCTATCTTGAGGACACAAAGGACATCATCCCAACAGGCAAGATTCTGAACGTAAAAGGAACACCATTCGACTTTACCGCTCCTAAATTGATTGGGGAAGGAATTGAAAAGACGAACATGGGAAATGGCTATGACCTGACTTATGTTTTGCGCAATTCAACAGTAAGGTTATCATTGATTGCAAGTGCTTATGAACCATTGACTGGTCGAGTGATGGATGTTTATACTACTGAACCAGGCCTTGTATTTTATACTGGTAACCATCTCAACGATAAGATTACAGGGCGATATGGAAAACCAATGGCGAAAAACGGGGCATTCTGCCTCGAAACACAACATTTCCCCGATTCGCCCAACCGGCCAGAATTTCCGAACACCATTTTAAGGCCATGTGAAACATTTAAATCCCACACTGTTTACAAATTTTCAGTACGAAAATAGAACAAGAAAAATGATAACTAAGTAATAAAAAATGATAATATATTAATATTCAAATATATAATAAAACTTCAATCATGAAAAAAAGAGGCACCGTTCTTCTAAATCCCAAACTTGGCCAGCTTATGTTTTGCTGCTTAATTCTGTTTAATCCCTTTCAAATCTTTGCACAAAAAAGCCTTGTGGATTTTGTAAATACCTTGCAGGGAACCAATTCCAAATTTGAACTGACCCATGGGAATACCTATCCAACGTTGGCACTGCCTTGGGGAATGAACTTCTGGACACCGCAGACAGGGCTTAACAGGGATGGTTGGATCTATCAGTACCCCAAAGACTCTATTCGCGGATTTCGGCAGACACACCAATGTAGTTCATGGACAAACGATTACGCTGCCTTTTCGTTGATGCCGGTCACAGGCGATTTGGTGGTCGATCAGTTCAAGCGTGCGGAAAAGTTCAGTCACGAAAATGAGATTGCCCACCCCCACTATTATAAGGTTAAGTTCGACAATAAGATAACAGCCGAGATGTCGCCGACCGAACGGGGTGTTTATTTCCGGTTCAGCTTTCCAAAAGGGAAGGATTCCTATGTGATTGTTGATGGAAACAGTGGCGGAAGCATGGTGAAGATTTTTCCAAAAGAGAAGAAAATCATTGGGTATTGCAAAAATGGAAACCGTTCATTGCCAAAGGAATATGCCAACTATTTTGTGATCTATTTCGATCAGCCATTTTCAACTTTTGGGACCTGGAAAAACAAAGCAGGGGAATTGAGTCCCGGAAATGCCGAAGCCGAAGACAATTATGTCGGAGCATATATCCAATTTGCCAAAGGTGCAAAAGTTGAAGCAAGGGTCATCTCCTCCTTTATCAGTCCTGAACAGGCTGAACTCAATTTTAAGCACGAATTTTCCGGACTTAAAACACTTGAAGATGCCAAAACTGCGGCAGCCAAAGCTTGGGAGAAACAATTGGGGAAAGTTGAAATTGAGGGTGGTACACCTGAAGAAAAAGCAACCTTCTATTCCTGCTTTTTCCGGTCGATGCTCTTCCCTCGCCATTTTTATGAGTTCAATGCCGACATGAAACCGGTTTATTACAGTCCATATGATGGGAAGGTCCATGAAGGATATATGTTTGTGGATACCGGTTTCTGGGATACCTTCAGGGCACAATTTCCGCTGAATATTCTACTCCATCCCGAGATGCATGGCCGTTATGTGAAATCGTTGGTTGATGCCTACGAACAGAGCAATTGGCTCCCCTCGTGGTCGTTTCCGGGACATAGCGATGGGATGGTAGGCAATCACGCCGCCTCGCTTTTAGCCGATGCTTACGCGAAAGGGATCAGAACATTTGATCCCAAAAAAGCATTGGAGGCTATGTACCATGAAGCAACCAATAAAGGTCCTTATGGTCCATCCAATGGCAGGGACGGCGCGAAAGAGTATTTTGCCCTGGGATATGTCCCCTACCCTGAATATCGGGAAGCGGTTGCCAAGACGTTGGAGTTTTGTTATGATGATTTCTGTGCGATGGAGATTGCCAGGCTTTCAGGCGATTCGTATTACGAAAACATCTTTAAACGACAGATTTTCAATTACAAGAATGTCTATGATGCCTCAACGCGGTTTATGCGGGGGCGTGATTCAAAAGGCAATTGGGTGAAGGATTTTGACCCGACCGAATGGGGCGGCCCTTATACTGAAGGTTCTGCCTGGCATTACAACTGGTCGGTATTTCATGATATCCAGGGATTGGTCAACCTGATGGGTGGCGACAAGAACTTTGTTTCCAAACTCGATTCTGTCTTTTCTGTTCCGAATACCTTCAAGGTTGGTACATACAAACGGGTAATCCACGAAATGACCGAGATGGCGATGATCAACATGGGACAGTATGCGCATGGAAACCAGCCCATCCAGCATATGATCTATTTGTACGACTATGCTGGTGCGCCTTGGAAAACTCAGTATTGGGTGCGTGAGGCGATGAGCAAACTGTACAATTCCGGTCCGGATGGCTATCCAGGCGACGAAGACCAGGGACAAACTTCTTCGTGGTATGTAATCAGCGCGATGGGTTTGTACAGTGTCTGTCCGGGCACCGACCAATATGTGATTGGCAGTCCCCTGCTCCCCAAAATGACCCTGCACCTCGAAAACGGCAAAACCCTTGTAATAGAGGCCAATGGTAATTCATCGTCTAACAAATACATACAATCCTCCACCCTAAATGGCCAGTCATTTACAAGGAACTACCTAACTTATAAAGAGTTGACAGATGGGGGGACGATAAAGTATTTGATGGGAAATCAGCCTGCCATGAATAGGGGCGTGCAGGTGGAAGATAGGCCCTATTCGGTAAGTAGATGATTAATAGCAGATTAGTGATAGTCTCACTTCAAGTGAGACTATCACTACTTTCCTACAAGCATTATTTCCACATTCCTTTTAAAGCAGAACCTTTAGCTTTTTTTAAGTACGCTTCAATTTCATCATATCCATTTTCTCCTGCCAATTGCTTTGCCGTAAAATTTGCACCATCGACAGATGTACCGTTTCGCTTTTGACCATTTCGGATAAGAAAATTGACTTCCATCGTTAATAAAGGATCAGCACCTGCATCAATAAGTTTTTTTACTGCTTCAAAATGACCATTATGAGCAGCAAACATTAATGCAGTTCTTCCTTTTATTGATTTTGTTGTTGCCGATTCTGGTTTCAAAGATTTTAATTTAAACTGATAATTGGCTTTTTGATCGGTTGTGGCATTGATTTTTATTTTTTTAACTTCAAGCAATGCGGCGAGAGCATTTAATCTGTTCTCAGCAGCAGCTTTCATCAATGGCGTATATTCTTTGTATCCGTCATTTTGAAAATATCCGTCTTGTTCAAACGGCAAATTTGGATCGGCACCTCCTGAAATTGCAAGGGTTACAGAATCTGCCTTATCACTTTCGATCGCTTTGTACAATTTCTGCTGAGCATCTTGCGCAAAAGTCGCAACCGTAATAATAATACATACCAAAGAGAAAATTACTTTTTTCATAGACTATAAAATTAAAAATTGTCCTACTCATTTGGCTTTTCGGTGTCGCCCCGTTTTTGGGAGTGGTCGCTGGACTCCACTTTTATTTTACAATATTAAAATATTTCAACCTCAATATTTTTTAAGTTATAAATGGACTCAGCAAATATATAGGGACAGATAATTCCATGCAATATTTATTTAGCATAAATCATAAAAAAATTGAAAATAATGCGAATTTTAGCATTTAAGACTAATTATTTGATTATTAACCGTTAAAATAGTCTGAAAACGTCAAATATTGGAGGTATTCGGATAAATATTCTAATTTAAAGCTAGAAAAATGGAATAATATTATCCATTGTTCTAAAATTGGAAGGGATTCAGGTCTGGATGAGTCATTGCCTCTGAGAAAGTCATAGCCTCACTTCGAGTGAGACTATGACTAATGCTCTATCATAGAGGCAATTTTGCCTTATTCATGAAGTTTTTCCTTATGAATTGGATCACTACCTTATTTCTTAGTTTGCGAAGAAGTCGGAATGCTGATGGAACTGCGCACCTTCATGAGTTTGTTCAGTAAATCAAACCAGAAAGGGGCACCCAATGATAACGCCAACGCAGTAATCAGCCAACCAAGAAATAGTAAAAGGCAATTACCCACAACAGATAAACTGCACCAGAATAAATTCCAGGTCCAAAATTCCTTATCCTTCTTGTAAGCTAAACACGATTTTGAATCGGTCAGTTTTAACCCGTTCCAACCCAAACCAAGAATTCCATTTGCTTTGGCAATATCCACATTAATAAGCGAATCGGCTTTATGTGTTAGTTGAAGTCCTCTGTTAAATACTGAATCATTTTTGGCTTTTGTGATAGAATCAGCTTTTGCCGTACCTGTGAGAATGGCCTGTTTTGTAGTAACAATTGCAATTTTATTCAAATAGATAACGGTGTCCTTGTAAAGTTTGGGATGTTCCTTGATATAATTATCGGCTTGTTGAACGATAGCTGCCCGAAGATTGGGATCTTTTTGAAGTTTTCCAGCGATAGAAATGGTATCTACATTAAAAGCAACAGCGATGATCAAACCAATAATAAACACAATAATTTGCGTATGCCGTTTATACCAGCCCGTGCACCTTTCCATTGTATCATCAAACCACTTTTCGAGCGAATTTCGGAAAATTTCGATGTCACCTTGTGCGTCTATCCAAATAGAGTTTAAAAATTTCAAGGTTTCCTGACCAATGGGAATATTGTTCAAAGCCATCTTGCCGGTGTCCATCGATTGTTGAATGAGGGGCTTTACATCATCACCAGGTTTCAATTGATCTCCCTTCAACAAATCGATCATTACCTTAGAAAAATTTTGTTTTGAGATATAAGATGGTTTACTGTTGAATTTATCCTCTGACAAGTATTTCATCAATGGGTGATCGTAAAACAATTCCGGTGGAGTAGAGACTATATTCCCATTTTTATCATCCCTCTTTTTAAATAATGATTTAAAACTGCTAAACCTTTTATCAAAATCACCTGAATTATCATCAAGCATCCGGAATATGGCACGTTCCAACAGCTTTGACCGAAAACCAAACCATGTGGCCATCAGTTCCTGAATAATTGTTGCTAACAAACTATATAACAAGTAAATAAAAACCAAACCTATTACGACATCCAATACAATAAAATTTGACATAATTTGAGTTGTTTAATTGTTTATTTCGCTATCGGTACTGTGCCACTTGTATTTGGCGATGATCAGGAGGGAATGAGATTTCACATCAATTCCAGGTTATTGGAAAATAAAACTCATATTCCTCAAGATGGTCCCAAAAAGAGGGCTTGCAACATGGATCGGCTGTCTCACTTTTGCCGATATAGACCAACATTTTATTTGCGGTACATGCTGTCGGCCCTGACAGATTATCATTATTCGGGGTTGTACCAATTGTTACCAAGGAGTTGCCACCAGTCCAGATGACAGAGGTATTGTCATATTGATGGGAAGAATCAGACCGATCTGAAGGCATCAAAGCAAGGTTGTACTTTTGGGATCTATCTTTGTTTAGGAGAACATCAAATTCACAAAACTCCCCCACTTTAAATTTCCGTTTTTGATCCTTTCTCAATAAAACGACGACATCCTTCTTATCACTAACATAAAGAACCGAATACCCTTTCGTGAGAAGGTCATCCGAAAGCTTATAGTCTTTTGAGTAATCCTTCATTTTTTCTTGGGTTTTATAATTTATTATCAATGAATCCATTGACTTTAAATCCTTCTCTAACCGAACGATAACTGAGTCGCGACGGATACTCCTTAGATAACCTGCCGGAATCCAATCAATTGGAAATAATATTGACTTCTCATGGTAATCCTCAATGATATAAGCAAGACATTCACGGTTACTGATCCCCAACAACAATTCCCTTCTCCCCATATATTCCTGATATTCATTAGAATATCTTTCATCCAGAACAGCAAAGGTTCTTCTTTTCCACGCATTGTAATCCTCGTTTGGTTTTCTTATTGAAACACTCTTAAACATGGTATCAGTTTCAGTTTTCTTGTCCATGAATTCCGCAAACTTCTTGTCGGCTTGTTCAAATGCATCCCGGCTATCTTGTAACTTGGGTACAGCCTCCCAATACATCTTCACCTTTTCCCATCCGATATTACCTATGGCAGGAGCAAATGAACCTAATTCACAGATTTTGGAATACCTTAGTGCAATTTCATGATTTACCTGAAGTTGAAGTTTATGCCTGGATCCCTGGGTATTGACACCGGATAAATCAGCATTATACGGAATGTGGGGCGCAATAGTATTGGTATCATTTTTAGCTTTGGCTGACATATTTTTGCCCCACTGTTGGGTATATGCTTCGGAACTGCAAAACACATATATAAAAACAATACTAACCAGATGCCTGATAATCATTTAGATTTCTCCTTTTTTTAACAAAGATGAGCAAAACTATTCATTTGGCAAAATGATCGGGTCGCGATAATCAACATTTGAATCATTTACTTAGTGATAGCCTCACTTGGAGTGAGACTATCACTTGCCTCCATTTATTTTGTACTTCCAAGTGCATACACTGCAAAAGTAGCCAGCCAGTGGTCGCCCATATAACCTCCGGAAACGACATGAGGGAATGTATATTTAATATGCTGGATGGCCAACTCACGGACTGCCTTCGCTTTGGCCTCTGGCATCTTCGTGGCGATATGATAAAAACACCATGCACGGCTCAAGTTCAATCCGTAAAGATGGACCATCTTGCCATCATTTGGGTCTGAAACGATACCAATCTGGTAAAGGGCTGCCGGATTTGTATAAAGCTTTGGCATGAATTTTCTCAGCCAGACATTAAATTCCTTTTCAGGCAGTATCCTTTGCATTAGGTCGGCCTCTTCCAGACAAGGGCTTAGGAAATCGTAGCCTCCTGGCTCGTAAGCACAAGGGCAATTCACATCATTCAAATAAAACCTTTTTGCCGCTTTAATGACCGCATGTTGCAAGGCTGTATCGTTGGCAGTAACGGAATAATCAAAAGTAAGTCCCATCCCAAATGCAAGGTTGTAATGTTCAGGTTCACGGACCGGATATTGCAATGTATTGAGAAATGTAATCCATTGAGATGAAAGGAATTGAGCCAAAGGAGCAACATTGCTGCTCATTTGCTCTCCATCCTGCGTGTTCCATGTCAGCAATTCGTTTTGCAATTGCAGCAGCCATGCCCATCCATAAGGGCGTTCAAAGGTCTTGTTATCGCCTGTGAACAATGCCAATTCTGTCTGCATATTTTTGGCAGTCAAATGCCGCCGGAGTTTGTCCAATACAGAATCAGCCTCCTGCATTTGGGAAAATTGCTTGATCAACGAAACCAGTAACCAATGTCCATGAACACAGGAGTGCCAGTCGTAACAGCCACAAAAGGCTGGGTGCAGATTTTTGGGACGCGTAATGAAAGTGCTGTCAGTCAGTGTGATCCATGATTTAAACGGAAACTCCTTGTCGAGGCATTTTAGCGGCAAAGAGGCCAGGTGAGAAGCCCCTTGTTGGGTCAAAGTCAGTTTGCCATTTCCCTCTGTATAAAGCTGTTGGGCATGACCGGAAATGAACGAAAGGATAAAAATGAAAATGAAATATTTCTTCATGTTAAATGATCTTCCTTAGCAACTTAAAATACTTAAACGGAATATATTTAAACGGCAAATCGATCCATGTTGGTGTGGTGACCACTGCCCTTGCGTGACTAAATGCCAAAAAGCTGTCGTGGCCATGGTAATTGCCCAATCCACTGTTTCCGACGCCGCCAAATGGAAGGTGGTGATTGGTGATGTGCATCAGCGTATCGTTGATACAGGCACCCCCCGAGGTTGTTCTTGCCAATACCTCTTTGGCTTGTTTGTTCTTACCGAAATAATAAAATGCCAGTGGTTTTTCATGTTCATTGATATACGAAATGGCTGTATCTATATTTTCAAAGGTCATCACAGGCAATATGGGCCCAAAAATCTCCTCTTGCATGATTGGGAATTCAGGTTTGACCTCGTCAATAATCGTTGGGGACAGGTAGCGGTCCTGAACATCGACCTTTCCACCGAAAGTGATCTTGCCATGTGCCATCAATTTCTGCAACCTTACCATTGCCTGATCGTTCACAATCCGTGGAAAATAATTGCTCTTTTGGATATCTTCGCCATACATATCCGTAATGTTTACAGCAATCTTTTTAAGCAATTCGTCTTTAACCGATTCATGAACAAACAGGTAATCGGGTGCAATACAGGTCTGACCTGCATTGATCGTTTTTCCCCAGGCAATCCGTTTGGCTGCCACATCCAGATTGGCACCCGAATCGACGATGCACGGACTTTTACCGCCCAATTCCAAAACCACCGGTGTGAGGTGTTCGGAAGCAGCTTTCATCACAACCTTACCCACAGCAGGGCTCCCGGTATAGAAGATCACATCGAAACACTGTTCCAGAAGCATCCCATTCACCTTCCGGCTTCCCTGAACGATGCTAACGTATTCTGATTCAAAAGTTTCACGGACCAACTCCTCCATCACCATAGCAATATTGGGGGTATAAGGCGAGGGTTTCAGCATGGCACAACAACCTCCTGAAATTGCCCCAACTAATGGGTTCATCAGCAACTGAAAAGGATAATTCCATGGTGCCATGATCAATGCGACGCCTAGTGGCTCATAAATGATCTGACTTGATGAAGGCAACAAGTGGAAAGGTGTTGCCACCCGTTTGAGTTTGGCCCAACATTTCAGGTGACTGATGTGATTGTCAATTTCCTGTAGAACCAGGCTGATTTCGGTCAGATAAGCCTCTTCCATTGATTTGTGCAAATCTTTCCAAAGCGCCTCTGTTATTTTCGTTTCGTATTTCAGGATAGCAGCCTTGAACCGTTTCAACTGTCCAATCCTGAATTTTATGTCTTTTGTCTTTTGGTCGGCAAAAAATCTACGATGCTCCATCAAAAGAAGCTCAATCGTATTGAATGATGTGTCTTGCATAGGAATTACTATTTAGTTAAAAATGTGATCATTATATATTGCAGCTGGCGACTGGCGGCTGGCAGACCTGTAAAGCTTGTCTGTTGTCCTTTTCAGAAGCGGCTGGCAACTTGCGGCTTGCTACTGGCAGACCTTCAAAGCTTGTCTGATGTCCTTTTTAGAAGCAGCTGGCAACTTGCTGCTTGCTACTGGCATTCCTTCAAAACTTGTCTGTTCTCCTTCCTAAAATCTGATTTTGGAAAAGTGTTATTCACTTAGCAGAATCAAAGCTAGCCGCCAGTTGCCAGCCGCCAGAAGCTTTCTGTAACCTGATTATGGAAGCGAGTTTAAATCCCTGCACAATCAAAGCCAGCCGCCAGTTGCCAGCCGCAACAAGCTTGTTGCCGTAAGCCAGCCGCAAGAAGCTAGTTGCCAGGCACTTTCATTAATAGCTCCTAAATTTTCCGTCCGGTAAAGTGATCCATTGTCTTGTAAATACCAAGGACACTCCCCGTAAACCAGTCGAACAACCAGATGGGTAACAATCCCTGGGAGAAACGGACAAAATGCATGCTCCATGGCATACTTAAGATGATGCGGTTTTTCTCAATCGCCCTCACAATCTTTCGGGCCACCCTTTCCGGATTAAGGATCGGTATCAACGACCGCACGCCATCAAACATTCCGGTATTGATGTAATATGGCGTTACTGTCGTTACTCCGACATCGATTTTCTGTCTTTGCATTTCGATCCTTACACTATCGGACCAGCCAATGACCGCCCATTTACTGGCAGCATATACCGACATCCTGGGGTTTGAGATCAAACCTGCTGAAGATGCAATGTTGCAAACATGACCTGAATTTTGTTTGATCATCGCCGGCAAAAACTCCAGGGTTACCAACATCGGGGCATTGGCATTGATGTTCATGGTTTGTATTATTTCCGAAGAGGTATGATCCTTAAAATATTTTCCTACCACAATCCCAGCATTATTGATCAGGACATCTACGATTCCAATGGTACTGGCCACCAGAGCCGCCGCCGACTTAATCTGATCCAAATCAGATATATCTACATTATATCCATATATTTCCCCTTGTTTCGAGTATTCCTTAACCGTTTCATCAATCTTGGTTTGGTTGATGTCCCAGATAATCAGGATGGCACCTTTTTCAAGAAATAACCGCCCCATAATTTTACCGATTCCTGATGCACCACCGGTAATCAAAACCCGTTTGCCTTTGAAGTTTTTCATATGATCCAGATTAAAAAATTTGAAAATTTGAAAATTTGAAAATGCCACCCAACAATTAAGGATTTGAATAATTTCGATATTACCCTTTGCGTTCTCAGCGGGCTTTGCGCGAAACCTTTTATTTTTTTATGTCTCGCAAAGTCCGCAAGGTAACGCAAAGACTTTTTAAATATTACCCTTTGCGTTCTTGGCGTACTTTGCGAGAAACCCGTTGTTTGCAATTATGTCTCGCAAAGTTCGCCATGTTACGCAAAGACTTGTTTATTATATCCTTTGCGTTCTTAGCGGGCTTCGCGAGAAACCTTTTGTCTGTAATTATATCTCGCAAAGTTCGCTATGTTACGCAAAGACTTGTTTATTATATCCTTTGCGTTCTTAGCGGGCTTTGCGAGAAATTCTTGTATGTGTACTTAAACTCATTTGGGTCTTGGAAGCATAATATCAAGCAGATAATCCCTCCACTTTCGTGGAACCAATTTGGTGACGTAATAGAGCAACTTCACATCGCTTCCCGAAAGGATCAGAAATTTATACGTCCCTTTACATTGTTTCAGGATCCGCTTTGCCGCCCAATCAACAGGAACGATTTTACGTGGTGAATCCGACTTCATCCACAGTGGTTGACTTTCCATTTCGTGATGAAGCTGCGGTGTGTCCATATCGCCGGGACACGAAACATATACATTGATTTTCTTGTGCAATAACTCCCTTCGCAAAGATTCCGCAAAGTTCACAATACCAGCCTTAGCCGCACAATAGACCGAGTATCCCGCAGCACCCACCAATCCAAAACCCGAAGATGTCATTAAAAGCTTTGAACCCGGTTTTAACATAGGAAGGAAATAATACGCTGAACCGATCACACCAAATAAATCGGTATCCAGATCATTTTTTATCTCGCCAACATCGGTATAATCGCTTAAAAGCTTAACGGTTACTGTTCCGGCATTCAAGATCAGAAAATCGATCTGACTGTATTTGGACCGGATCATTTCAGAGGTCTGTTTTAACCCTGTTTCATCTGACACATCACATGCAAAGCCTTCAGATTCAATATTCAGCGTATCAAGCTCATTGACAGCCAATTGTATTCTATCCTTGTTTCTTGCCAGGATAATAATAGAAAACCCTTGTTTTCCAAGAATTTTTGCGAAGGCCAATCCCAAGCCTGATGATCCGCCTGTTATCAATGCAATTTTTGACATACCCGTACGATTAATATTTATTTCAAAGCTAATGTATTTTTTACAAATAAAACTTCTCTGCGATTCAAGTACGAAAACAAATAAAACTACCTTTATTAAAGAAAAATCTGAAAAACGATTTTTCTTTAATGCATCTTTAAATGAAAATTAGAACTGGTTTATCAAATTTATAAATATCTAAATATGAACAGATTAAATAAAACAAAGATTGGTGTTTCCGCCATTTCCCTATTTCTATTTATTTCAATCTATTTTCCTGTTTCAGCTCAAGTCAAAATCTCCGAACAACTCTGGACCCTTCCAACCTACAAGGTCATTCCAGCCGACAAAAACCCAATGTTTTTCAAAGGGGAATCCTACCAGGGAGCTTCAAAATTCATCTATCCCTATGCGATGAACGACATGATTTCCAACGAGAAAGCCGATCAGCCATGGAAAGCATTAATCCTTGAAAACGAATATATTAAGTTGTGCGTAACTCCCGAAATCGGTGGAAAGCTCTATTACGGAACCGATAAGACCAACGGCAACAACTTCATCTACAAGAACAATGTGGTCAAACCTTCCAACATTGGGATGACAGGCGCATGGGTCTCAGGTGGGATCGAATGGTGTGTGATTCACCACCACAGGGCATCCACGATGCTGCCGGTAGATTATGACCTGATCGAAAATAAGGATGGCAGCAAGACCATTTGGATCGGAGAAACGGAACCGCGCCACCAGATGCGATGGACAATTGGGATTACCGCCTTCCCTGGCAAATCGTATTTCCAGACAGAAGTGAAGATCCACAATGCAACATCCCTGACCAATACCTTCTTGTATTGGGCCAATGTTGCCGCACATACAAGTAAGGAGTACCAGGTGATCTTCCCCCAAAGTGTCCAGTTTGCGATGTACCATGCAAAGAATAGTTTCACCAACTGGCCTAATTCGACTCAGGTTTACAATGGTGAAGATTTTACAAAAGGGGTGGATTTAAGTTATTGGCAAAATTCGGTCAACCAGAATTCCTACTTCGCCTACGACCTCAAAGAAGATTTTATGGGTGGTTACGATCATGGGAAAGAAGCCGGAACTGTTCATATCGGCGACCACAACATTGTGAAGGGGGCGAAACTTTGGGAATGGGGCTCAGGTCCACGCGGACAAGCCACAGAAGGCAAGTTGACCGAAAACGACGGTCCCTATGTTGAAATCATGGTAGGTGCGTTTTCCGACAATCAGCCCGATTACAGCTGGATTAAACCTTATGAGGTGAAGACCTTTAAGCAATACTGGTATCCGGTAAAGGATATTCAGGGGTTTAAATATGCCAACCTAAACGGCGCAGTAAACCTCGAAAAAAGAGATACGAATAAAGTCTTTCTTGGCTATTATTCAACGCAAAAAATAAACAAGGCAAAGATTATCCTGAAGCAAAAAAATTCAATAATATTCGAGAAAATATTGGAAGTCTCTCCTGCAACCTCTTTTACGACTTCGATTAAAATTGACGGGAAATTTGAAATGACTGATCTTAATACAGAAATGATTAATTCAGAGAACAATGAAGTTTTGGTCTCATATAAACCAATTGAGAAAAAGCCCGCAGGAAAACTTCCTGAGGAGGTGAAAAAACCTGCTTTGCCCAAAGACATTCAGACAATTGAAGAACTATACTTGACAGGCAGCCGGATACAGCAGTTCTATAATCCGACCCTGAATGCCATGGATTACTTTGACGAAGCATTGAAACGCGATCCTTCAGATATCCGAACTAATATTGCAGTTGGAAATGTAAATCTCAAAAATGGTGAATACAACATCGCAAGAAACTACTTCGGTACGGCAATTAAAAGACTGACAAATGATTATACACGGCCTTCAACTTGTGAGGCTCTTTACCTTCAGGGTTTAACATTAAAGGCACTTGAACTTTACGATGAAGCTGCTGACACCTTATACCGCGCAACATGGGATTATGCTTATCATTCTGCAGCCTACCTCGAACTCGCAAGAATATCTTGTTTAAAAGGCAAATTTCAAAAAGCACTCGATCAGATCAATGAGTCGCTTTCGACGAATGCCATAAACAACAGTGCTATAAATATGAAAGCCTCCATTCAACGGAAACTAAGTAATTTTGAGGATGCAAACACAACAATTGCTGGTGTTATTGAAAAAGATCCTCTCGATTTTAGGGCAAGCAACGAGATTTATCTTATTGCAAAAGAATCTGGTAGCAC
>JBAXWR010000082.1:0-27352 GCA_037128295.1 Mariniphaga sp. | reverse complement strand
GTGGCGTATTTCCCATCCATTGTGATATCCTCCAGGTTGTTCAGTTTCGAGAAAACCGACACTGTCGAGAATTTGGTAACGCCAGTCATAAACACAAACCGTAGGTACTCGTCAGATGCTTTGATGTTGATATAGAAGTTTTCCAAAACCTGACGAATCTCTTCAATATGAGGAGCATAGATATTTTCGACAAGGGGTTTGTCGTATTCGTCGATAAGGATGACCACTTTGCCAAGGTCTTTGGCTTTGTTGATCAGCTCGCCAAACAGATAACCGGATTTTGTTTCGGAAGAAAGTTCAATGCCCAATTCTTTGGCATTATCATGTAAAATAATACACAATCCTTTGTTGAGTTGCTCGGCCGACGAACAATCTGCTTTTGAAATATTCAGGTTAATAACCGGGTAAGACTTCCAATCGTAGGTCATATCATAGATTTTCAACCCTTTAAACAGTTCTCTGTTGCCTTTGAAAATATTTTTAAGGATAGATACCGATAAAGATTTTCCAAATCGGCGGGGGCGTGAAAGGAAAAAGATGCCGTTTTGTTCGCTCACAAGTTGGTGAAAATAGTCTGTTTTATCCACATACAAATAGTTGCCACTAATGGTATTCTCAAAAGTATATGCACTCGTTGTAATTGGCTGATACATACTAAACCGTTTTTGTCGCTGAAAATCGCATTACAAAGATATGGATTTATTATAAAAATTTAAGTTTACTATTTTCCATGGTACCTGTAATATTGCTAAAAGTTTAATTTTGAAGATCAATAGAAACGAATCATGTCAAAAGCATAAAAATGAATAGAATCCCACCAAAATTAAAGTTGTTCGTCTTGATAAAAGGACTAATCGGAACAATTGCTTCTTGTTCAGAAAAGAATCAAAATTTCGATCTGACCAAATATGTCGATCCCCAGATTGGTTCGGTTCACGATCGATGGTTTTTCTACACTCCGGCTGCCGTACCGTTTGGTATGGCCAAGCTCCCACCCCACACCAATTCCTACGAAAGTCAGGGCAGTTTGGGGCTATGTGGATACGATGATCGACATACTTCGATCGAAGGTTTTAGCCATATTCATGATTTTCAGGTGAATAGCCTTATTTTTATGCCCACTGTTGGTGCTTTGCAAACCGTTCCGGGGAAACTTGAAAATCCGGATGGCGGCTATCGTTCAAGGTTCGACAAATCAACAGAACATGCCGAGCCTCTGGGTACTACTCTGTATTCCTGAAAAATTATAACCATAGGTCAAGATACAGACTAACCTTATTTGCCTTAATTTCAGCTTCTTATTTTAATTGCTCATAATCATTCGAATCTTGTAATAGTGTCCGGGTGACTTGAAAGCGGTTGATCTTCGTGCTGGCAATTACTATAAGTCACCGGGACACAGTATGCAAAACCTTGCCAGGGTAAGGGTAATAACGAGATAGTCCTCTTATAATTAAGGTAAATGAGTTAAATATCCTTATGTTTGTGTCATTAAAATAATCACCATGAAGAAACTTTCCTTTATAGTCCTATTTCTAATTGCAGTTGCACCTTTGTTTGCACAGAAAACGGAAATACCGCATCTTGAAAAAAATGGGAATACGACACAATTGATTGTTAAAGGCAAACCTTTTCTGATTTTAGGTGGCGAGCTGCATAACTCAAGCACTTCGGGTATTGCTTATATGCAGCCGATCTGGGAACAAATGAAGCGGAAAAACCTCAATACGGTCATAGCACCCGTTTACTGGGAACTCATGGAACCTGCTGAGGGCAAATTTGATTTCACGCTCGTGGACAGCATGATTTATGGTGCCAGGAAACAAAACCTGCATCTGGTCATCTTGTGGTTTGGCTCCTGGAAAAATGGTTACTCGATGTACGCACCAGAATGGGTCAAAAAAGACACTGAGAAATTTTCTAAGGTTAAGAATAAAAATGGAGAATCGTTTGTTGTGCTGTCTGCTTTAAGTGAGACTTCCATGAAAGCCGATGCAAAGGCCTTCAAAACATTGATGCAGCATATCCGGCAGGTGGATGAAAAGTTCCAGACTGTAATTATGGCCCAGATTGAAAACGAAGTTGGTTTGTTTTATGAGCCCCGTGATTACAATGAAGAAGCAATTATTGCTTATGATAAGGGTATTCCCACTGATTTGACACGATACCTGGTTGCCAACAAAGGAAAACTGCAACCCGAGCTGGACAGTGCCTGGGTAGCCAACGGCAACAAAACTTCAGGAAGCTGGGAAGAGGTATTTGGTAAAAGTGTTTTGGTAAAGGACAATTGGAAAGCGCTTTCGTATTTGCCGGAAGAACTGTTTACAGTTTATCATTATTCGAAGTACATTGGCCAGGTAACCGCCGCAGGAAAAGAGGCCTACCCAATACCCATGTATGTCAATGCATGGATAAAGCAACCTCATTCCGGCTGGCCGGGAAAGTATCCAAGCGGAGGACCCATCCCCCATACCCTGGATATCTGGAGATTGAATGCTCCGGCTATTGATTTCATCGCGCCCGATATTTATGTACCTATACCCGAAGCTCGTTACACAATCGAACAATATCACCGCCCTGGCAACCCTGTATTTATTCCCGAATTCAAGCCAGGGGCTGCAACGGCTAGTTTGGCTTTCTGGGCTTATGGTCAACACGATGTCAACTGTTTTTCCCCTTTTGGAATTGACGATACAACCCCGGAAGAAGACCCCATTACAAAAAGTTATGCAGCCCTATCACAAGTACAACAGTTGATTTTGGAACATCAGGGAAAGGGTACGATGGTCGGAGTCTATACCGATACAATATCAAGTAATCAAGCATTTGACCTAATGGGATATAGTATAAAAGCAAGTCTGGTTGTGCCTATGTTTGCCCCGATAGGCGGTGCAGCGGCCGGAATTTCTGCTTCAAACAAAAGAGCCGTTACGGCTGGAGGTATTATTTTTGCAATAGGCCCCGATGAATTCATTTTGGTGGGGAAAGATTTTACATTATCATTTACCCCTTTAAAGACCGATGCCCAAAAACCCAAAATCGATATCGAATACATGGACGAAGGGTCATTTGTAAACGGCAAATGGGTTACGATCAGAAGGTTAAACGGCGATGAAGGAACCGGTGGAGGTGACTACGGCTTTGGATTCAGTAAGGGTTACACAGCATCGGTAAAATTTCAATCTTCACCAACAGGTAATTACAATATCTTGAAATTTAAGCTATACAGGTATTGAAAATGAAGTAAAAATATTTTTTGCTTTGCGTGGAATACTCGCTCGTTTAACAACTTACTGATTACACTGCTGATTTCAAGGCTAATTTTTTTCGGAAATGGTTCAAAAAAATAACCTCTTCTCAAATTTTCATTTTTCCTCAATGATCAGCAACCACCCTCTTTTGCTTTTTACCGGAATTAGTTCATTTACGTCGAAAGTTTTTGCTTCCTGAAAATCTTTAATCTCAGGTGCTGCTATTCTCACATTTTTGGGATCAAGACCTAAAGTTTTCCAGTCGAATGTGAGCCTGACATCCTGGTCTTTATCATCAAAATTGCCAATTGAGATCAGTGTTTGTTTGGCTTTCAGATAAACTGTTGCCTTTACATTCGGATGATCGGTTCGCGCAGGACATTCCTTATCCCAATAGCCAATCATTCTGGCATCGGGAATCCCGAATGTCTTCCATAAATTCCAGACAGGTCGTGGCGAAAACTCCCCATATGAATCCCTGGCTGTCTCGCCGTAAACCATTCCAAGATAACGGTTCCCGCCCCCCTGAAGCATCTCGGCCATTTGTCCGAAAGGTATTCCAGAAGCGGTAACAAACCATTCATCGGGAGTCATTTTATTGTACTGAAAACTTTCACCAAACCAAAGCCGGTCAACATAAGGGAAGAACCCAGTATATTGATTGGCAGGACCTTTTGAATAACCTGTATTCGAGTGAAGATCAATCAAAGACCCGGGTCGGTATTGCTCGATGATCCGGCGCATCCGCTTCATGACTGGTCTGTCAAATGAAACATCGTCCATATAGATGCCATCAATTTTGTAATTCTCAAACATCCAACGCAATCCTTCGAGATAGTAATTGATCCATCGGGAAGATCCTACCAAAACGAGGGCAGCATCCGAGTTCTGATCGGGCAGTTCGGTGTACCAGGCAGGTTTGTAATTGTCAATCAGGTGCTCACATTCCCACGGAAGACCATAGCCAACACCGGGTTCAAAAATCTGATTTTTCAGGCTCATCAAGGCATAAACTTCAGGACAGTGGGTGGTCAGTTCCCTGATGGTGTAGTAAAGTTTTACCTTCCGATTTGCATTGTGCTGTTCTTCAATGTGTTTAATGAGCGAATCCCTTACGATAAACGGATAATTGATAAACGGATTTAGCAATTGTGCATGATGAATGTTTTCAATATTTGCTCCGCCCTCGTCTGCAGCTTTAGAAAAACCTTTCGGGTCGGAATGGTAATATCGTTCTGAGAAGTGCTTTGCCGGATTTATTGGCCGGACAGGTGTGATCAACAATTGGAATCCATAGTTTATCGGCGCCTTCGTCAGATTAAAGGCGCCAGTTGAAGCTACTAATACGGCTTGTTTACTGTTGCTTCCCTCTTCGGTTATCTTTCCTTTTCCATCATTCGCCCAGTTTTTTGGTGGACCCGGTTTGTAGTCCGCAATCAATGGCCCGTGATAGACATCGCCAATAAACTCAACATGTAAACCCGATAAGTCACTTCCCATCCAATAACTGTCGTAAGGTCCTTTCCAATCCCACGAATGGTTTTCAGGACGCAAGCCTCCGCCAAAACCTGTTCCCATAAAATATTCCGATGATTCTGGGGAATAGGCTGTTTTTAAACGGACATCAACAATATTTATATCTTTCTCTATCGCAGATAGTTGTATATTATAGGAAATAAAACCGTCATATTCCATTGCTGCATCACAATTGAGTTTTAATCCGTTTTGAACAGATGAAGCACTCCATGCTATTCTCCCTGTTGATACCTGTTTGATATTCAAATTACTGGCAGAAAATAATATTGTACCTGCTGTGGTGACCACTTCAAAACTGATTGGGTTGGCCAATACCTGCCGGTCATTAATTTTAATACTTTCTGGTAAACCGTTTTTGTCAATGATCAGGGTCTTTCCTGAGGCAACAACTGTATTCCCCGAGATTTTTATTTCGCTGTACGGTTTTACCGGTAAACCGTCATTGCCAATTGTAGAGTTCAGCCAACGCAGTCGGGAGTGCCGCCATCCTTCGCCATCACCCTTATCAGCCAAAATCTGGTCATCGACATGAATTGAAATTTTGATCACTTTAGGAGCACCCCCTTTACTTGTTAAGGTTACAACTCCGATGTATGTTCCGGTTTTTGCATTTTTCGGAATCTGGATGCCGCACCACAAAGCCTGGACATTTCCTTTCGGAACATTAACATCGTAATTGATTGGGTTACCGTCCCAGTTGGTCCCACCCTGATTAAAACAGGTAACCGAATCCTTGCTGATTTTATCACTTCCCGATGTAAAATCGCTAAAAGCAACCTTCACATTTTCGACTTCTGTCCTTGCAGCCCAAAGGCCAATTTGCCAGGTATAATATTCGTTTTTTGAAGCAGCACCCTCAAAAGTTAAGGTAGGTGTTTTTTTTGCCCAACGAGCAGGAATTGTATTTGGCAAACGGATCGGAAAAGCACGGTCCTCTGTATAAATCAGGAAATCGTCTTTGGATTTTTCGAGGATGGACTGAACCTCTTTCCCGGTCGCAATAAGGCCCATACTTGTAAAGGTATCAAATTTTGAGCGGCTTTCGATCCGTTCAACGTTCACTTCCTGAAGTGTTGCTTTGTTTTTTTCTACTGAAGCAATCCAAAGTGAATCGGCATGATATACAGGTGGGAGGTAATCGTTCCATGGCTTGCCGTAACGTGCATCATCCCATTTCCTGCGAAATTTGTATGGAAGGTAATAAATGTAATATTCTGATTCACCTACTAATGGCTGAAAAACAATCTTCCCTTTTTCGGATGTGAATTCCAGAACATGCACATTGACAATTTCTTTTCCTGATTTAACACCATAGACAACAACTTTTTTTGTTTCAGGACGCAGGTCAGGACGTCGCCAGGGAATAGTGACAACCACCGCATCCAAATCTGGTTTATTAACCTTAACCACTGCACGATGGTTACCTTTCATATCGGGCATAAATGCCGTATCGGCCACAACAAACGGAATACCATCGGGGGCGAAAGCTTCGTATTGAGTTTCACCATTGGGTTTGATGTTTGAACTGCCCAATGTCATAATCATAACTAATATGAATAGGTAATTTATAATTCTCATAATTAATTAGTTAGAAACAATCGATAAGAATATGATTAATTTTACAATGTAAGCTTTCTTACTCATGTAAAGTTAGATTTTTTGTTCATTTTATTGCTTGTATCGTAGGATAAACCTTTGCGTAACCTTGCGTACTTTGCGCGACATAAAAAGGTCTTATTTATCGGGCAAAACCCGTGATTGAAATAATTATCTATATTTGGGCATCAAAATCAAAATGGCTGAAACCAAAGGGAAAATATTCAAGATCAAGCGCTTCTCTAAGAATAACGGTCCGGGACTTAGAACTGCGGTTTTCCTGAAAGGATGTCCGTTGAACTGTTCCTTGTGTCCCAATCCGGAGGGGATTGATCCGGCAATTTCGATCCGGTTCATTCAAAGTAATTGCATCTCCTGCAGCAGATGTGTGGTCACCTGCCCCGAAGAAGCCTTGAAGATAAACAGCAGGTCCGGACCTAATATATTGATCGACCTATTAAAGTGCAAGTTGACTGGCGATTGTGTGAAGGTTTGCCCCACGAAAGCGATGCAGTTTACGGGTTGGTTGTTTTCCTCTGAGGAGGTATTAGATGAAATATTAAAAGATATTGCTTACTTCAGATCTTCAAGTGGTGGGGTTACCCTGACCGGAGGTGAGCCGCTCTTTCAACCCCATTTTGCCTTTGAAATCCTGAGTTTGTGCAAAGATAAAAACATCCATACCGCCATTGAAACCTCGCTGTTTGCAAGTAAAGAGACAATCGAACGGATTGCATCGGTCATCGATCTTGTCTATGTCAATCTTAAAATTATTGAACCTGTCGAACATCAACGCTTTACAGGTCAGTCAAATAAAATCATGCTGGAAAATTTTGCCTTTCTTGCTGGTTCAGGTAAAGCGATCATTGTCAGGGTTCCATTGGTGCCAAATGTAACCGATACCTCCGAGAACAGGGTGGCGATTCAGGAATTTGTTCATTCCTACAATCAAGAGATTCCGATCGAATATATCAATATTTAAAACTAAACTTATTCTGTGTATCCCTGGCGCAAAAAACAGTATCGGACACCTCCCTCTTTTTCCCATATCTGCTTAATTTAAAGCTAATTATAGTCTTTTCATTCGCAAATACTCTTGTTTCAATTTCAGATTTGACTTTTCCTCCAATCCATCTGTATTCGATTTCCGGTGCAACACCAAAGTTATTTATTCTTTGAGGGTAAATAGACCTTCCGTAAACCCCATTTGATTCCCATGAAACATATAGCGTATCACAAAGCGGTGCTTTACTAACCCGCTCAATTTCAATTGACAATCCTGTTAATTTATTAAGTGGAAAAGATAAATACTTTGAATTCTTTTCAAGTTGGACCAGAGGTACTTTCTGGGTTGAAGTGAAGTAGGTTGAATCACCTACAAAAATAAATTTGTACCAG
Source organism: Mariniphaga sp. (assembly GCA_037128295.1). GTDB lineage: Bacteria > Bacteroidota > Bacteroidia > Bacteroidales > Prolixibacteraceae > JAAFHB01. The sequence continues at coordinate 19,571 of JBAXWR010000082.1, read as the reverse complement.
TAAGCGTCCCTGCTCTTTTTCATCGAATAGGTGAAGTGCCCTGTACTGTCAGTACGAAACTGTCCAGCCTCTTTAGTGATTAGTTCACCATCATTGTAGACCAATCCCTGGAGAACCACTTTCCTGCCCGATAATACCCCCTTTGTGTGGTCATCAATAACTTTCCCTTTGATTTCTAGTGTCCCTTCAGTTTGGAGGCATCCATTTAACATCAGACAAACAGAGGCGAAAATTAAGGAAATTCTCCATTTTAAGAAGTTCATATGAATTACAAGACTTTCCATCCTTTAACCTTCATTTGAAATGCTAAATTACAAAAATATTGGTAATATTTCAAAGCGTGGAAAAGCTGTGGATTTCAGTCGCTCTTAGCTTTCCCAACAACTGATGGTAATGAAATGTAAAACGTAGTCCCGGTCCAGACCTCAATTTCAACGCAAATTTTTCCATTGTCTTTCACCTCTATCCACATTATCGTCAACCACAAGTATTTTATGCATTTCTGTCTTCTTCCGAAAAATTGAAAGTATCACAATTTCTCGAAGACAGGATGAAGTTTATCGGCTGGAATGCCTTGACGGGTATCGCTCACACGTATTCGAAGGAAACCTAGAGGGTTACCGGAACCCTCAAGGTTTGCAACAGTAAGACTTTGTTCAAGGTTCCCCCTTCGGAATTTTGTTTTTTCAGTGCCGAGATTTAACATAGATTTTATCATTGTCAGGTCCAATTTTTATTGCAAATAAGTTTATTCCCGTTTCAACGTCTTAACCAAATTCATCCGATGCGTTTTAACAATCAGGAACGACACGGCCAACAGCGTGAAAACGATCGTGATCAGGAATGTTTTCAGGAAAATGAAATAGCCAATCTCCACCTTGTATTGAAAATTCACAAGCCATTGATTCATTGTAAATAACGATATTGGCAAACCAATAAGGTTGGAAATAATAGTGATAATTATCTGTTCTTTGGAAAGGAGTTTAAAGCTATCGGTCAGCGTTGCCCCATGCAATTTGCGGATACTCATCTCTTTGGTCTTTTTCTTCAATAAAAACAGGGTCAACCCGAAAAGTCCCAACAGGGCGATAACAAAGGTGATTAACGAATAAACTTCAAAACTATCTTTTAGGTCCAGTTCCGGTTTGTATATCTTTTTTATCCGGTTTTCTAAAAATGAATAGTTGGAATCAAAACCAGGCGAAATACTTTTAAAGGTATTCAGTATAGAACTGACCGTCTCCGGCTGGTTATTCCCTGAAATCCGAATCTGTACAATTTTTCCGGGACCATATTTCATGACCAATGGCTCTATCCTGTTGTGCAGCGATGCAAAATTGAAATTATAAACGACCCCAATCACCTCCCTCTTCCCCAGCAATTGTCCAACAAGGTTCTCTATGCCAAAGGTTTTACAGGTTTCTTCGTTTACAATACAGCAGTTGGCATCGGATTTCAGATCTGATGAAAATCCCCTTCCATATTTCAGCTTCAGACCGTAAAATGCAATATATTCTGAATCAACCGAATACATGTTACAGATTTTTGAAACGTCACCCAAAGTTTGTGGTGATTTGGAATAACTCTCGCCCATTGTCCCATTTGAAAAAGCAACACTTTCAACTCCTGTATTTTTTAGCAGACTATTTTTCAACAATTCAATTTTCCCCTCTAGCAAAGGGTCCAACTCAGAAACGATGACATCATCAACCCGGAACCCAAGGTCTTTTTCCAAAAAATAGCCAATCTGTTTCCTGATCACAAAGGTGGTATTCAGCATCACAACGACAATGGTCAATTGAAATACAAGCAGCAACTTTCGTTGGATCCCACGGGAATTAAAGACCGTTTCGTCCTTCAATGCCTTGATTTCATTGATTCGTGACAGAAAAATACCGGGAATCAATCCTGTCACAATCCCTATCAGAAGGATTCCGATAAAGTACCAGATGTACAAAGTTGAGCGGTCAAATGTTGTCGAAACAGGAAGGTTCAACAAACTGCTCAATTGTGGCAGGAGCAATCCGATGATCAACAATGCAATGAAATAGGATACAACTGCAATCCCGAGCGATTCGAGCAGTATCTGCCCAACGATATGGTTCCTGTCAGCCCCATTAACCTTCCTTATTGAAATCTCCTTCATCCTGCTACCGGAAATGGCTGTCGAAAGATTGATATAGTTGATTATGACGATGAACAGGATCAGGATCGATATCGCCAGGTACAATAAAACCGTTTGAAGGTTACCGTGCGGACATCCGTCGAACTTATTGTTTTCACCATCAAAATAGACATCCTTTAAAGGTTCCAATTTCAATACGAATTTGCCCTCACTTGTTCCCATTCTTGAGTCGGCAAGAATTGTATTGATTTTGGTTTCGAAATCCTTAACATCAGCGTTTTCGGTCAACCTTACAAAGGTGAGGTTTTGCCAGTTTCCACAATTGAAGGTGCTTTCATCGCCGTTGTGCCGGAGTGTTTCGATAGAAATAATTGCATTAGCCTGTATATGTGAATTATAGGGAATATCTTTCATGATCCCGGTGATAGTATAGGTGCTGCCCTTTTTGTCTGTGATCGTCTCACCCATTGGTGAAGGCTTTCCAAATAATTTTAAGGCCGTTGACTGGTTAATCACGATCGTAAACGGTTCTTTCAGGACTGTTGCCGCTTCACCAGATATTAATTCAAATGAAAATACCTGGAATAATTCAGCATCAGTATAAAAGGTTTTACCAATCTTCACCTCAACTCCATTGGATATGGCAGTCAGTTCTGAGCCATTAAAACGGATCAGACCTGTCATTTCAGGCAATTGGTTTTTTAACTTTTCGCCAAAACAAAGTGGCGTTACGCCATAACCACCTGAATGGATGCGATAAATATTCTTTCCGTTCGTGTGAAACCGGTCAAAGCTAAACTCCTGATAAACAAAGGTAACAATAATCGTGAGGAGAAGAAAGCCTGCGAGGAACCCAGTCAGGTTGATGGCATAAAAGAATCGGTTCTTTTTTATGCTGATCAAAAAGGATTTCAGATAATGAAAGATCATAACCACTGGATTAATCTGCTACAGGAAAATATTAATAAGTTGATTATCTATATATTATAAAATAACCCAACTTTCAGAACACAAATGTAGAAAATTAATTCTATTCAGAACAAGTCAGCTCCATGCCCCAAGCTCCATGCTCCATGCCCCAAGCTCCATGCCCCAAGCTCTCATTTTTTATATCCAGTGACCTTCCCAATCCACGTAACCATCTCTTCTGCATCCTGGTCTGCGCCATGTCCGGCATCCCAGTACAGGAAGGTGTTCACATTTTTATTCTGGTTTTCGAGGCTTGTGGCCAGATTGGCAATAACTGTCTGTGAGGTGTGATTATCTGAGGCACCTTGGCGCAACCACCAATTCTTCGTACAACCGCTGTTGTCCTGACCGATAAAGTACATGGCATTCATCTGATTTACTATTGTTTGTAAGTCGTTGTCGATCTTTGAGTTCTTGTCGCCTGTTGAATGTTGCAGACCGAAATCTGTAAAATGTCTTGAGTCGGTTGTTTTGTTTCCAAACTCAATCGGTTCAGGCTGTTTTTTATCAAAATCGTCAAAAGCCGGAAGCCCTTTCATCCGGCCAACATGCGCAATATAGTCTGAAAAGTTAAATGAAGCCACATTGTCTTTCCAGGTGATCCATTTGTTATTTCCAAGGTATTCATTGCGCTTTTCTTCAGTCAATCCGCTCAGGAATTTATTGGCCGAAGGGACAATGTAATATTTCAGGAGGTACTTGTCGTAATTGTCTGCAGTGATCTTGCCAAACCCATTTTTGCCTTTAAGGTTCAAAGAGGCTTGGTATTGAGCATAGATGGCTTTTAATTGTTTTGAAAGTTCCTGGTCCACAGTACCGGATCTTGTCGGTGAAGAACCATACATCCATTCATATGCCCCGTCGGCATGTTCCAGATCGGTGATCGGACAGAAACAGCAGCTTCCAAAGATCTCGTCGTTTGTGTCGGCAGCACCGATCTCTTTAAGGTATGTATTATAAACAGAACTATTGCCTGATGCCCCCAATAATGCCGACAATGCCCCGCCCGCACTGACGCCTGTTGAAAAAATCCAGTTCACATTTCCTGGAAGTACACCCTTGTTGTGACGGATGTATCGTACAGCGGCTTTCAGATCGACAATGGCCGCAGGAGCTTTGCCATAATAGGTTCCGTCGGCAGCTTTGTTGTCACGGCCACGACAGCCTGGTGTTACCACCACATAACCTGCTGCAAGGGCAAGATCCTTGTTGCCGCTGACCTTGCTGTTTCCGCCGGGACCCCCTCCCCTGTTGCCTCCACCAATGCCACCCATGCCTTCGCGCATGTTATTCACTGACATGTAACCTCCAACACCGATGGCAAAAAGGATAGGGGCATTTGTAGCCTCAACATCCACTTCGTCCACTTTGATGGGAACGCTGACGTTCATGCTCTGGTAGTCTTTATCAACAGGATTCGCGACATAGAGAATGTGCATGTAAGAGTGGTAAGTGATCGTCTTTTCACCTTTGGAAGTCTTCACGGTTTTGGTTTCAACTGTGAAATTGTCCTTTGGGAAAAGAAGGGGATCGGAGGTTTGGGCAGTTGCGTTTGTTCCCATGAGTGAACAAAAAATTGTTCCCGCCAGAGAAATCATTAATTTTTTCATCATGATCAAATTCTTTAAATCATTAATATATAATATATTAGAAAATAATTGTCTTTTAAGGCATTTTCAAATCATTCTATTTTCAAATTATTATGCCTGTGCCTTTTCCTGGTTTTGCGCATTGCGGCGAAAGAAAATTCATGCCCTGATCAACATTCGTCCGCGCCGCTTTCTTCCCAACCCAATTCTTTCTACAATACTTTAACACCTACGGTGTATTGATTGTGCAAAGATATTATTCTGAGGTTCATTATCCATATTTTTTATAACAATCTAACATCTAATAAATTGTAGTTTCAAGTAATCCATAGGACAATTCATTATCAGATTTTCACAATATCTAATTTTCCAGTCATCTCTCTTCAAATCAGTTCATTTTCAAATTGTCTCATCTTCAAATCATCTCACCTTCAAATCTTCAAATTGACCAATTTTCAAATTGCTTTTATCATCTTTAAAATTCTGAATTTTCTCCGCCACCTTGTTCCTCATTACGCTCCTTTTTGTCATCTTTGTCCCTTGCATCCTTGTTAAGGCGGAAGGTCAGCGTTAATTGAACCTGTCTACAATGAAACTGGTTTTCACTTCTTGAATACAACCCTTCGCTATCCACAACAGAGCTTCTTTTACGACTGTTGAACAAGTCCCTGACATTCAATGCCAAAGTTCCATTGCCCTTAAATACATCACGTGTGATCCCGAAATCGACATACCAGGAAGCCAAATCCTTTCCTTGCGGGGTAATCCTTGGGGCACGATAATTCAGTGTTGACTGAAAATCATATTCTGCTAATTTAAAGGCCAATGAAGAACGGTTTGTCCAGGAATAGGTCTCACTTGTAAAGTCCTTCTGTTTGTAGTTCCCTTCGGTTATGGCTTTGTAAAAGTTGAAGTTCGAATTGAACCTTAAATCCCTGACTGGTTCATAGGTGAGGTTTAATTCAAACCCATAGGCATTCTGAACCGACAAATTATAGGGGACAACATGTGTAATCCCCACAGAATCAACAGACGAAAACCGCTGGATAACCCCTGTACGATGGCGATGGTAAACGGTTGTCAAAAAGTTGAACTTCTCAGAATCCAATAAGTAGCCTAATTCATAAGAGTTTGTATATTCAGGGTTAAGGTCGGGATTTCCCTGGTTAAGGATGCGCGAATCGGCAAAACCGTCGTAAGGCATCAGATCACGGAAATTGGGACGGTTCAAACGACGGCTGTAACTAAGCTGCAATGTATTTTTACCGGTCAGTTTATACGACAAACTGGCACTTGGGAACAGGTCAAGGTACGACCGGTGGTTTATCTCATTTGTTTTGAGAAGTTCAGTCGTGATATCCGAATATTCGCCCCTTAAACCTGCCTGGATCGAAATCGGGTCAAATTCATAGCTTGACATCAGATAGCCGGCATGAATTTTCTCGGTATAATACAGATTGTTGGCGTATGCGGGGAATGTTATCCAATTCATTGAGTTATCCTGACGGTCGAGGTAATATTTGCTGTCAACAATGCGCAGGTTGCTTTTGAGTCCGGTTTCAATTTTTCCCTTCTCCGAAAATGGGTGGATATAATCGGCTTGAATTAAATAATTGTATTCGTTTTCGGTATTTCCCGAACGTTCGTTGAGATTATTGACACCGCTGGCATTGTATTGTTTGATTTCGGAATTTTCAGGCTCGGTGGTCTGCATCCATTTAAAGTCAATCGTAAACTCCTGATCTTCTTTATCGAACTTCTTTTTGTAACTTAGTGCCGCCTCAAAATTGTTTTCATTGGCCTTTTCAATTTGCTCCCGCCTTGTAGATTGAAGGAATTTGTTGTTGATGTCGTAATCGGAATATTCAATTTTCTCGTCGTTCTTATCCTGGGAATTTTCGTACAAAAACGAACCTGTCAGGATGCTTTTCTCCGAGAAATAATAATCCATCCCAAAAATAAAGTTATTCGACAATCCACTACGGGTATTGGTCATCTTCTCATTAAAGATAAAGGAGGTATCAGCACCGGCATACCTTTGGTAAGTACTTCCCTTCCCGGGTTCCGAACGGTAGGAAACGCCATAATTGGAGAAGAAGTTCAAATTGTTTTTACGGTAATTGATACTGTATGACCCACCTAGAAAAGTTGGGAATCCTGCATTTGCAGTAAACACGCCATTCAATCCCTTATTTTTATTTTTCTTCAAAACTAGGTTGATGATTCCCACCTCACCTGCTGCGTCGTAGCGTGCCGAAGGGTTTGTGATCACTTCAATTTTCTCGATGATATCCCCTTGCAGTTGCCTAAGGGCATCAGTACTTCTGAGTCCAACCAAACCGGAAGGCTTCCCATCAACCAATATCCTGACGTTCTGGCTGCCACGCAAAGTTACCGTTCCGTCCATCTCGACTGCAACAGAGGGGACATTGTTCAAAACATCGGCTGCACTGCCACCCAAACTGGTGATGTCGGAACCGACGTTAAACACCTTTTTATCGAGGTTCAACTGCAATTCACTTTTTTGTCCTTTAACGACCACTTCATCTATTAACTCTGATTTTTCATTCAGAACGATCTTATCGAGAATAATTTCTTTGTTCAGAACCTTGATCCCGGGAATGGTTTTGGTCTCATACGATAAAAAAGAAACTTTAAGATAATAATTACCGGCTGCGGTCTTGATCTCAAACCGCCCTTTTTCATCAGTTGTAGAACCATTTATAAACGTCGAGTCGAGACTGTTGTACAAGGTTACGTTGGCAAAAGGAATCGGAACCTCTTTTTTGTCGATAATGTGCCCTTTAATTTTTGGTTCATTAACCGGTGCCATCTGCGCCATAACCGTCCCAATCATGAAGAAAAGCAAGGCAGTGATTATCAGATTTTTCATAGGATCCATTTTTAATATGAATAGAGTGTAAATTAGAATCAAACATCAGAATAAAGAGTTCATATTTAATCGTCTCACGCTGCAAAAACTTTTTTGCCCTTGAAAAGTTTGATGGTTGCACGGTAGTACCATTCCAACTTTTGAATGATATGAATAAGGATCAAACCGATTAATACATAAGAGGTAAATTCATGGATTCCCTTGAAATTCATAACGTTGCGTTGAACAATTTCGAGCCAGAGGAAGATGCCTGAAATGGCCATCAGTACAAAGAAAACTCCGGTGGCAAACAACAATTTATTGTTGATGATGAGTTTCACTGTGAAAAATTTCTTAAACCAGCTCCAGTGCTGGATGGTATGGAACAACATCAGGGCAACCATCGCCAGGCCAAAATAGACATGGGTATTGTTCTTCTCTCTTTGAGGAAAAGTCCCCGAAATTGCACCGCGTTCTGATCCCTGAAAGTCTCTAAAATCGGGACCAACACTCATGGTGTTCAGGTTGCGGTCCTCACTGATCCGGTGCCTGTTCATCCCATCGGGGCGTCCGCGATGGTCTCCGCCACCTTTTCCGTCAAACATGCCGGTTTGTATTGCAACGGCAAAAGTCACGATCAGAAGAATGTTTACGAGGTATTTAAAAGGCAGCGATTTAATGATTGTTCTCATGGCGATCTACTTTTAAAATTAATTATACCGCAAACATAGCCCACCCTTGCGGTTAAGGGAAAAGAAAACCATGTGAGACTGAAAAATGGGAAGGTGAACTGTCTTGAAAATGGGGTGAAGAGTTAACTATAAAGGTTAGAAAAGCTGAAAACAGGCAAGGTTTTGACCTATGTTGGTGGAATAAACAGCCTCAGAAATGGAAAATGTGGGTGCCCCAAAAAGAAATATTCTACCGCAATGGTCGCTAAGGTTTCGCAAAGGTCCGCAAAGGTAAAATACAATGATTTAACACTTTGCGTAACTTTGCGATCCCTAAATTTCGGGATGCGTAACTTTGCGGTAAATATTTCTTTATCAGGATTTAATAAAAGTATTATTTCTTAACTCTTTGAAAGCCAGATCAATTTCCTCATTTGTATTCATTACGATCGGTCCGTACCACGCAATCGGTTCTTTGATCGGTTTACCGGCAATCAGGATAAATCTGGCTTTTGATCCTTTCGTTTGGATGATAACCTGATCGCCTTTGCCAAACAAGGCACCTTCGCCTGAATGCAAGGTCTCTTTGTTCCGATCGTCAAAGATGGCAGATCCTTCGTAAATAAAGGCAAATACCGTATGGGTTGGGTCAAATGGAACCACAAGTTCCGAATTTTCAACCAATTCCACATCGAAATAAACGGGTTCAGCAATGATGTCTTCAACCGGACCTTTTACTCCCTGAAATGTACCAGCTAAAACTTTCACTTTGGTTTTATTTTCAAGTTCAACCCCCGGAACCCTGCTGGCGGGAATGTCCTGGTAACGGGGAGCGGTCATTTTCGAGGCTGCCGGCAGATTCACCCACAACTGGAAACCATGCATTTTGCCCTGTTCATATTTGGGCATCTCCTCATGGATGATCCCGCTACCGGCAGTCATCCATTGGATATCTCCTGTTCCAATAACCCCACGGTTGCCCATGCTGTCGCTGTGTTCAACTCTTCCTTCCAACATATAAGTGACCGTCTCAATGCCACGATGCGGATGAGAGGGGAAGCCAGCCATAAAATCTTTCGGGTTGTCGGAACCAAAATAATCGAGCAGCAGGAAAGGATCCAGCAATTCCGTCGTATGGTGACCCAATATCCTTGTCAGTTTCACCCCTGCACCATCCGAAGTCGCCTGGCCTACGATGATGCGTTCAATTTGCCTGTTTGTGTTCATGATGTCTAATCTCTTATATTTATGCACTTTACGATTTACACTTAAAATTTTCGGACTTTTAGGATATCCATTGGCACAAAAGTACCTTAATTATTTTCCATTACAACAAAAAAATAAGTTCCACCTCCTCCTTTATCAGATCGGGAACCAATAGTTAAACTTGATCAGGAAAATATTGTTTGGAGCGGCATTGGCCAAGCGTCCTGGTGCACTGTGAAGCGGCTCATTACCTGGATTTAACCAGTCAGTCCGTTCGTTTGACCATACCAGAAAGATCTGCGAACCTGGTTTGTATTCCCAGCGAAACACCAGGTTCGAACGAAATTGGTTAAAATTGAAGTCGGGTTTTTTGAACCTGTAATCTTCCATCTGATAAGTATCGCCATTTACAAGAACAGGACGAATGATCTTAAAACGATTGCTAAAATTATGGTCCCTTGCATTGGTGATCTCTTTAAAATTATTGTACTGTCCAAGCGTTGCAAAAGGACTTCCGTAATATTGCAACGATACTTCTGGTGTAATACTGCAATCGACCCGGAACGTCAATCCAAGTGTTTCCTGGTTCATCTGACCAAGAATATACTTGTTCTGCAGGTTGGATCGCTGTGTGCCGACATACTGTAGTTTATCCGTTTTCGTCGAATAATCGATGTTCATCGACAGAAGTAAGTTGTTTATGGGCCTGACAGATATCCCCGCAGTGTAATCATTAAAGTTATAGGAATTTTCACCCGAAAATGAAACAATTGTTGAAAGTTTCAAACTCACTTTTCTGGACTGGTCGGTTTTGATTGTGAAAGTCTCCATCCAGTTCGAGGGGGTCAACATGGCATTTCCACCGCGCAGAATCCGGTTATCGAGAGCTTCGTTTTTATATTTCAGGATATTTGAAATCCCCCATTTGTTTTTAAATTTTGCTGTTATGTTTAATGCGGCATCCGAAAAAAGGTATTGTCCGTTGAAATCCCAATTGTTCGCCTGTACAACTTCGATTGTGTAGGTTCGGAAAATGAATGCCGGTTTATTAATAAAGTACGAAAGCATATTTTTCTGTCGGATTATATCGGCCATTTGCAAATAGCCAATGTCGTTCAGATCAAATCCGGGTGAACGCCAGCTTACTTCGGTGGAATATTTCCACAAACCCTTGCTCCCTTTCCCTATTTTCACTTTCCCTCCGTAGCCTGAAAGTGAGGTTAATGTACTGTCGAAGTTAAGATGTGCCGCATCGAGTCGTTGGTAATACCTGGCCGACGCAAGTTGCAGGCCACGAATTGCGTTTACATCACCCTGAATGTTGCTTCCGATGACCTTTGCTTCCAGAAAATATTCTTTTCCTTTCCAGTAGTGCATCAGGTCCAGTCCACCAGTGTAAGCACCTCTATTTAAGAAATTAAGGTTTGCGTCATTGATATTTCGGATTGTAGAGGTAAAAATCCCACCAAACATCGTGTTGCTGTGGTTAAAATCCTGCTGAATACGTGCAACAGCATAACTTGTGAGGGGTTCAACACCTACTTTACGGTCGCCTGAAGGGGAATTGATCGATGCCTTTTCGTTTGCAGTAAAGCTCTGAAGAACTCCGACAGACAGCCCTCTGGAAGTTTTGCCGCTAAATTTAAGGGCGCTTAATATTGTCGTGTTATCGGGCGCCTGAATATATTCCTGATCTTTTATGGATGGGTGATAGGAAGGTGCATGCCCAATACGCCGACTGTAAAAAACACTTGCATCGTCCATATCAAAATCAAAGATGGTTTTCCCTTCGAGAAAGAAAGGTCGCTTTTCCTCATAAAAAGTTTCAAACGCGGTAAGGTTCATCACCGATGGGTCTGCTTCAACCTGCCCGAAATCAGGATTTACAGTCATATCTACCGTAAAATTACTACCCACTCCAATCTTGGCATCCAACCCAATATTGCCCATAAACCGATGTCCGCTATTGGCAAACGGATTCAGGAGTTCTTTCCTGAATGTTTTCATTTTACCTGATGCATAAGGCATTAACTCTATCCGTTGTGATTTTTTTAATCCTTTAATGCCATGTAACTCGCCAAACAAATACAGGATTCCCGGACCTGTCGAGGATTGTTTTTCCCAATCGCTCTCTTCCTGCAAACGATCTATCCACCTCCAGACATGCAATCCCCATAACTGTTCGTACTGATTGCTGTAGCGCAATTGACTCAAAGGAATTTCCATTTCTGTTGTCCATGCGGAATCTTCATAAGCAACTTTTCCATTCCAAACAGCATTCCAATTCATGTCGCCATATCCGGTATTGTTAAGAATCATATCTATTTTTTGTCTGCCAGCCGTCATGTCAAACTCGAACCCGGTGCGATAATCGTGGTAACTATCAAAAGTAATCCCAGTCATATCTCCTGCGAGCTCGTCACGCCTGCCTGCCTTACGACTGATCTTTGCAGGCTCATTGTCAATTGCTTTGATTGCTACATAGACATTCTTATCATCATACAGGATTTTTACAAAGGTAGGTTGCGATGGCTTAGCTCCTTCATTTGGAATCCATTGGGTAAAATCTCCTGCCCAATTTCCAGTTTTCCAACAAGCATCATCCAATTTGCCATCAATTACCGGTTTAGACGTACTTAGCCTTTCGGTTGTATATACTTTTACTTCCCTGGGTTGAACATTGGTTTTTGTTGTATCCGAAGCTGAATCATTTCTTGCGGATGAAGATGAAGGATATAAGAATAAGGATAGATTAAAAAAAAACAGAATACCATTTCCTTTGGAAGATGTCAATAAATTTAAAATTCTCATCATTCAGTTAGTCAATATTTATGGATTGCAAGGTTTGCAAGATAGTATTTTTGGAATATAATCGGAACTCTGTCTGATAATTTATTGTTGATTTTAAGAGTTGATCAGGTTGTGTGCCAAATATTACACAACTGGTTATTGTTGAATATATATAAATAATTACATTTGTTTAAGTAATTGTACCGCTTTCAATTGTGGTTATCCGGTATGATGAATATTCAGGTTCAGTGAGCGCAGGAAAATAGTCCAAATAATTACTAAATCAATTAGGTGCCATGAAACATTCAATCCTTGTCTTATTATTTGTTTTGAGTTTATGTTTGGTCTCATTCGGACAAACCAATCAAAAAAGTAAAAAAGATCCAAAACAATCAGAACTTGCTGACCAACAAGTAATTATTCAGATGGAAGAGGCATTGCGAAAAGCCAAAGTTGACAACAATACACAATCGATTGATGAAATGTATGCTGAAGAATACCAGGGAATAAACCAATATGGCAACGCTACGAATAAAGCCCGGGGCATATCGACATGGGCCAACAGAAAGAACCTGACATTGGTGTTGGATACTGTCAGCGTGACCCTTGTCAGTGATACCGAAGCCATTACAAATGGGTTACAGACAGAAGACGGCGTACAAATGAGTTTTGAACGCAAATATATAAAACAAGGTGGGAAGTGGCGCATCATTGCTGCCAGACAGAAAATGCTGGAATACAAGGGAACCAAAGGGATTGGCAAGTATCGGATTATTGGTCATTTAAACGGAGCTGATGGGGTAGCCGTCATTCTGATGACATTGAACGTTACCAACGGCAAGGAAATCAATCTAAATGCGGCCATTCTGAAAGATGGTAGCTTTGTGATGGAAGGAAATGCTCTGGAATATCCACAATTGGTTTATCTTACAACACCCGGGAAAGACGAACGAGGAAATTTTTTTCTCGAGAACTCGGAAATCACAATAAGTGGTAATCTGGACACCCTTTCAAAAATAAGGGTAACGGGATCGAAGACCCATGATGAATTCGCATCCTTCTTAAAATTGACAGATGATTTGAATGCTAAATCCTCGACCAAATTTAAAGAGATGCAGGAGGCACGGCAAAGTAATAACGTAAACCGCATCAATCAGATTCAGAAAGAGTTGCAACAAAATATGAAGGAGTTAATTTCGATTCAGAAAGATTTCGTAAAAAGTAATCCAAAGTCATATGTTGCCCCTGTAATTCTTATGGGTATGGGGAACCTTATAGATGATCCTTCTGAACTTGAATCAATGGTACAGGCCCTCGATCCTGATGTTGCGAGGACTCCTGCTGTAATTGTTCTCAAAAGCAGAATCAGAGAGACAAAAGCTGTAGCTATAGGACAGAAGGCTCCAGGATTTACTTTGAATGATGTGAATGGCAATCCAATATCTCTTTCTTCAAAAATAGGTCCGAAACTTTTGCTTGTTGATTTCTGGGCGGCATGGTGTGCTCCGTGTCGTGCCGAAAATCCCAATGTGGTAAAGGTCTATAACAAATTCAAAAACAAAGGTTTTTATATATTGGGAGTCTCCCTGGACAGAACAAAAGAGGATTGGATAAAGGCCATTGAAAAAGATAATCTTACTTGGACTCAGGTTTCGGATCTTCTTTACTTTAATAGTGCCGCCGCCAGAATTTATTTGGTAAGAGCAATTCCTGCAAATTTTCTATTGGATCAAAATGGAACCATTATTGCCAAAAATTTAAGGGGAGAAGCACTTTACAATAAGGTGAAAGAGCTGCTTTCAGTAAAGAAATAGCATACAATTACCTAATTTCTAATAATATAAATAATCAAGAGTATGATGATCAAATTTCAATTCATGTTAATCCTTGGCTTGGTTTTAATCATTGCCGGATGCAAACAATTTAGTGAAAAAGTAGTGGATCAGTCGGCAGGTTTGAACGGAGGTTTTGAAGTTTCAAAAAACAATTTGCCCGTAAACTGGCTGATGTACACACCCAAGACTGTCCCAAACGCTGATTTTGTAATTGTTCTCGACACAAGTGCTTTTAAAGAAGGGAAACAATCACTAAGATTTGATGTAAAAAAATGCACTTCGGATGGTGGATGGGGATCTCCTGGGTTTACAAGTGAGTTTACAGAAGCAGGGAGATTTAAAGGAGAAGGCCGGTATAAATTGAGCTTTTGGATAAAGAATAATAGAACAAAGTATTCCATATCAGCGGGTGGCGTTGAAGAGCAAAAAGGTGATATGAAAACACTGCTACTAGGAAACGATCAAATAGACGATTGGCATCTTTTTGAATATGAAATTGATATTCCCAAGGACAGATGGTTACGAATGGAATTAAACATCCTGCAACCAGGCACATTTTGGATAGACGATATAAAAGTTGAAAAAATATAGACTGTCCAAAAAGTCTTTTTTAACGCAAATTTCGACTTTATCTTTGCAAACCTTGCAGTAATATTTCAGACTTTTTGGACACCCTCTTTTAACCTATTGATTATTATTTCATAAACCGTCTTTTCCCAAGGAATAGCTTATCAGTCAAATCTTTCCCAATGAACAGATTTCCATTGTTCAGACTTGAACTGACCACAATATTTTGGGTATTGCCCAGATATCCTTTAACTTCAACTTCAGCAGCCAGCTTACTCCCTGAAATTCGGAGGGTGTAAACTGGATTTGAAGGAGGAAGAGGAGCAGAAAACTTTGTACCGTTAAGTGCTTGTAACTGATCCAGATATTTTTCAACATCGGTTAAATTTAGCTCTGTCCTTCCAATGTGCCATTTCCCTTCGCTCTGTTTCTCAAGAATAAATGAACTGTCAGCCGGATAAATGAATTCGAGCTTGCTCCAGTCCGCTTTGTTCCCTTCAACGACAATATGACTTCTGTATGAATCAAGGTCACGATTTGCATTCCACGACAGATAACCAGCTACTGAATAGACTATCTTGTCATTGGCCAGACGGACAAATGTGCTCGTGTTCTGGTTTGAAGACATTTCCAGTTTACCGATCAGAAGATCTGCAACCAACTTTGATCCTTGCATCAGTTGAACACGGGTTGCAGTCGAATCTTCCAGTTCAAAATCCTTAAAACGTGTTGGATTGGAGGAGACCACACTTTCAGTCTTCAGGGGATTCAATGAATTAATCAGATCTTTAATGGCAGCATTATCTGCCGGATAACTGACTTCATTCTGAGATACTGTCCAGTTACTTCCGTTTTTGGTAAGCTCCATTTCCTTGGCGTGCTTAAGAACCAAATGGATCTTGTCGATTTTTTCTGAGTCGGTATTCACGAGAGACTCCTTAAAAGTGCGCTCACCATTGCGCTGGTCCAACATATATACCCCACCCACAATAGCCAATAAACCGACAAGCAGAATCAATAATGTCTTTGTATTTAACTTTCGAAACATGGCTTTTAAATATTTTTATGACATATAATTTTCACTCATTCTTTTTAATGTTATGATCCGGTTTCGTTGCATTCTAAAGATTCCATAGACAATAATCAGAATAATCGGTGCCAAAAAATTCAGATATTTCAATAAAGTTTTGGTTCCATCTTCCATTTGCTTTATGGGGCGGGAAGTCACACCTTTGGTACGCAATTCAATCAAGCCAGAGTCGTCAGACAACCAATCAATTGCGTTAACCATCAGATTCAAATTATCGGGTTGTAACTGATGTGCTTGTTGGCCTTCCCCATTTACGGCAAAATCTCCATCGCTAAATACGATCATTTTCGATCTTTGGTCACCTGATACTTTACCCTCAATTAATGCCGCTACTGTGAGTTTTGGTTTGGTGAAATCCGATTCGCCCCATTTTTTCTGAATATTAAAATAGAGTGGAGAGTTTTCTTCACCCGATTTTTCGGAGGTAAAAGCTAATGGCATGTATTTCACCTTTGATGTATCACCAACAAATGAAATCGGGCTGGCAAACTGAAGAATTACCGATTCAAGTCCCTTTGTTACAGGATGTTTTGAAAAGGTGGAAATGATTGGCAGATAAGGAAACGGGATTTGTGTGTCAAATGTGAAAGCTCCCTGCTGTTGACGAACCGAAACATTGGCACAACGTGAATCAACCACAAATGTAGGATCAATTTTAACCCCAAATTGTAGCAACCACTTCTCGAGTCCGGTTTTGACTTCAGACCCCATTGATTTTGACAAATCTCCATTGACGCGGTTAATTGCGATCAATATGTGTCCCTGATTGGCGAGATATTTATCGAGCAGTTTCAATTTTTTATCCGGAATTGAATCTGTCGGAGCTATCAGGCATAACGATTTGTATTTTGTCAGGTTGGTTGAATCGGTCAGATTCACTGATTCAATATTGTAAAGTACTTCTAGATTTGCCGCTGCTTGCTGGAATGAAGAAAGTCCTGGTTCTCCATTACCCTGAATAAACCCGACAAAAGATTTATCCTTGGTTATCAGCTTCTTAATTGCAGCCGATAATGCATATTCAATCGACTCTCCGGGACGCATAAATGGAATTACCTCACTCTTTCCTTCATATTTCACCACAGCTCCAAGATATGCCTTCTTCTGGGCTGTCTGATCTTTCTCGCGAACATTGATCATAACCGGGGCGACTCCAGCCTTGGTTGCTTCTGTTTCTGTGGTTTGATCCTTATTGGGATTTACAAATTCATACAATACATTTCCTTTTGAGCGGGAGGCATATTCAACAAGCGCATCCTTAAATTCTGTTTTTGTTTGTCCAATTGAAGGCGGAAGGTCTTCAGAGAAGTAGGCAGTTACTGTAATTGGGTTTTCAAGTTTGCTAAGCATGGTCCTGGTGGCTTGACTCAGCGTATATTGATCGTCCTGCGTAAAGTCCAATCTAAAGAAGAATCTGTTGGCCAGAACATTAATCAGGAACATGATGATGAATACAATTGCAAGATAGCTGATAATAGATTTCTTTGCTTTCATTTTTCCAGGGATTTAGTCTATGTTTCTTTTTGCCAATGTTGCTTCTGCACCAACCATACCCAACATGATGATTGATCCAAAATAAATAAGGTCCTTCGAGTCAATAACTCCTCTTGACATTGAATCAAAGTGAGTTGATATGCTCAGGTACTGAAATAGGGTACCGATGATACCAGTGAGATTTGATGCAAGCAGGCTAAAGATGATATGAAAAAAGATACCTATCAGCAAGGCCAGAAGAAAGGCCACAATCTGATTATTGGTCACACTGCTTGTAAAGATACCAATGCTGATGTAAGAGGCACTCATCAGAATCAATGCGAGATAACCTGTGATGATAGCCCCATGATCAGCTTTCCCCAGATTGGCCACGGTGAGATAATAAGGTATAGTAAGTACAAGAGCAATAATGATCAAAAGAAGTGTCGCTAAAAATTTACCCCATAAGATCTGCCAATCGGTTACAGGTTTGGTGAGCAGCATTTCTAATGTTCCGGTTTTCTTTTCTTCCGCCACAAGTTTCATTGTCAAGGCTGGGATAAAAAAGAAAAGGGTCCAATAGGCAATAGAAAAAAATGATTGCAGGCTGGCTTGCCCAATGAAAAATATGTCGGAGCCGTATAACCAGGTAAAAAAACCGCTAAAGCCCAAAAATGCAACAATCATGATATAAGCCATCAGCGAGTCGAAGGTACTCTGTAACTCGCGAATAACAACGATTCCTATCTGTTTCATATTCAAATATTTATTTTAGGGTAACTTTTCTGAAAACATCTTCAAGTCTGGTTTCAACAGGAGTGAGCTGATTTAAGTACCAACCTTTTTCCACACAAAGACCAAAAATGGCCTTGGCGGAATGTTCTCCTTTTACAGAACGTATTTCATATAATTCAGGATTTTCTGCCACAGGGTTGACCATTTCAACGGTGGGAAGTTTCTTCAATAGTCCATAAACTGAATTCCGTTCGCCTCCGACAATGCCAATTCTCAGAATTTCATTCCCCTGGGCATGACGCCTCAATTCTTCTGATGTGCCGTCGGCAACAATTTTACCTTCATTGATAATCAGAATCCGATCACAAGTGGCTTCCACCTCTGCCAATATGTGTGAACTGAGAATAACCGTTTTCTCCCGTCCGATTTTTTTGATCAGGTCACGAATCTCAACAATCTGATTGGGGTCAAGTCCGGTAGTTGGCTCATCCAGAATCAAGACTTCCGGATCGTGAATCAGGGCCTGAGCAAGACCGACACGCTGCCTGTATCCCTTTGAAAGTTCCTTGATCTTTTTATGCTTCTCATTTTTAAGTCCGCATAATTGAACCATGTCTTTGATGCGTTGAGGTAATTTGTCTTTTGTAACACCCTGAAGTCGTGCGGCGAACTTCAGGTAGTCTATTACCGGCATGTCGTAATAAAGCGGATTGTTTTCCGGCAGGTAACCTATGTGCTTTTTAACTTCATCCGGATTGTCCCTCACTGAGACACCTCCTACAAAAATATCCCCTTCATTGGGTTTGAGATAGCAGGTGATTGCTTTCATTGAAGTGGTCTTTCCTGCACCGTTTGGCCCCAGAAAACCAAGAATTTCTCCGGTTTTTACGTTAAAACTAAGTTGGTCTACAGCTTTTTGCGGACCATACGTTTTGGTAATTTTATCCACAATGATGTCCATGAATGATAGATTTATAATTTTCGGGTGGCAAATTTATAAATCACATTTTTTTTTTGAAATATTAAGGGGATCAGTTTAACATGATTTAACAGTTGAAGTCAGGAAAAAGTCAATGGAGATTTTCTGATAGATTTAACTATTAATGGGATATTAATTAAATGTGGTTTCCAATCAGGCAATAAAAAAGGCCAAAATCTTTCGATTTCAGCCTTTTAAGCTCCTCAGGTAGGACTTGAACCTACGACCTACGGATTAATCCCGAATAGCTTCGCTCTCGGGACCACCCTAACTAACACTTAATATATCGTTGACCAATTTTTGAGTATAAACAGGATTTGATTTATTATCAACAAGTTTTAAAACAAACTTTCTACTTTTTTGGGCTTTAATAAAACTTTCAACCATCATGGCATCCGCACGATTCTCGTTTACTGGAAAATACAATTTCAATTCCCAAGGAAGATATTTAGCAGTAAATTTGGAGTTGACTGATGGATGATTGTGTTCCTCAAGACGTTTTAAAACATCGCCGGTTTGTCCGATATAAAATTTGTCAGCAGAAAGGCTGTAAAGAATATAGATGTAGTACATTGCAATTGGCTTTGAATCAAATAAAAAAGGCCAAAATCGTTAGATTTCAGCCTTTTAAGCTCCTCAGGTAGGACTTGAACCTACGACCTACGGATTA
>JBAXWR010000081.1:0-27354 GCA_037128295.1 Mariniphaga sp. | reverse complement strand
CGAAAAACCCGATTCAACTTTAGGTGGTGGTGGAATTCAGTGTACCGGCAACTACCCAGGCAAATCAAGGTCGATTGCCGAAATGAAAACTGACTTGGAGAAAGCCATGTCATTATTGCCTGGTAAACAACGACTTAACCTTCATGCCATTTATGGCGATTTTGGTGGAGAATTGGTTGACCGTGACCAGATTGAGGTAAAACATTTTCAGGGATGGATCGACTGGGCTAAAAATCAGGGGATCGGCCTCGATTTTAATGCCTCCTGTTTTTCGCACCCGAAATCGGACGATGGCTTTACCTTGTCGAGCAAGAATGAAGCGATCCGTCAATTCTGGGTCGAGCATGTAAAAAAATGTCGCATCATTGCCGCCGAAATGGGCAAACAACTGGGTACGCCATGTGTCCACAACATCTGGATCCCCGATGGCTCCAAAGATATGCCGGTTGACCGTGGTGGTCATCGTGCCATCTTAAAGAAATCGTTGGACGAGATTTTTGCAATGTCCTATTCAAAAGAATACCTCAAAGATGCCATCGAATGTAAGTTATTTGGGATCGGATCTGAGGCAATGGTCGTAGGTTCACACGAATTCTATCTTGGCTATGCCTTGAAGAACAATACATTGCTTTGTTTGGATAATGGCCACTTCCATCCAACGGAACAGGTGGGAGATAAAATTTCGTCTTGTCTGCTTTATATTGACGAATTGTTGTTGCACGTCACACGAGGGATAAGGTGGGACAGCGACCACGTGGTGACTTTCAACGATGAGATCATGCTGATCGCGCAGGAGGTGATTCGTTGCAATGCCCTCGACCGTGTCAATGTGGGTCTTGATTTTTTTGATGGGAGTTTAAACCGCATTGGCGCCTATGTTGTTGGGACAAGGGCTGCTCAGCAGGCATTCCTGTTTGCCTTGCTCGAACCGACAGAACTGATCAAAAAATATGAAGAGTCAGGGAAGAGCTTCGAGAGGCTGGCTTACCTCGAAAGCATGAAAACAATGTTATTTGGTGCTGTTTACGATAAATATTGCCTTGATTACGGTGTCCCGGTAGGTATTGATTATATTGCTGAAATTCAGAAATATGAAGAAGAAGTGTTGTTGAAAAGATAAGTTTTAGCTCTGTTAAACGATAATGGTCCGGCTTTCCTTAGGGGAGGCCGGACTATTTGTTAAGATTTTAAACACATAGGCACAATGGAAATAAATCATAGGCACATAGAATTTAAGGTATTATCACCTTTAACCCTTTAGCAATCACTGATATTTCCAATCTCTTTCCCATCCGGCAGGGTTCACCGTCAAAATGGACAACCCCTTCTTCTGACCGTTCAAGCAAAACCCTACTTCCCTGTATGATATTCAATAACTTACTTTTGTCTATATTTTTTAAAAACAACCTGGCTCCGATTCCAGGGGCATTCCACAATTTGAATGGCGACAAAATACAGATATCAAGTTTGCCATCACAGATGTCGGCATTGGGCGATATATAGGCATCGTTTCCATATTGTGAAGCGTTGGCAAAAGAGACAAGAAATGCCTTGTGCGTAACCGGAGGATTATTGTCGATTGTAAGTTGGTATGATTCAGGGATATAGTTATAATATTCGCTGATCGTTGTTTTCACGTAGGTTGACAATCCGCGTCCTTTGGACTTGGCAAACTTCTCACCGATAAGCGCATCGAAACCGACTCCGCAGGTACAAAAGAATGGAACGTCGTTGATCATGCCATAATCGATCGACAGATATTTCTGTTGATTGATTGTTGCAATGGCTTTTTTTGGATCGAGCGGGATTTTAAGGTGGCGTGCAAGTCCATTTCCGGATCCAATAGGAATAATACCTAAGATTCCTGGAGTATTGACCAAAGATTTTGCAATCTCATTGACCGTCCCGTCACCACCAACGGCCACAAAATACCGGCAATTGGCCTTAAGTTTCTCTGCGACAATTTCTGTGGCCTCACCTTTATATCTTGTAAATATCACCTCTGGTTCAAATATATTTTTGTCGTTCAACTCCAATATTAACTCAGGGAGGTGCTTTTTCTGACTTGTTCCTGAGACAGGATTGATCAGATAGACGATCTTTTCTTTTACAATCGATTGATTCATTGAAAACTGGGTTCTTTGTTCAGTGCAAAAATACATTTATCGGATGAACTATAAAAATATCAATTAATTTTTCGACAGTAAAACGGTTTGCCTGAATGGTGTGAGGTTCGTATATTTGCAGTTTTAAAATTTGTTAATTATCATGAAGAGAATTTTGAATGCCCGGTTTGGAGGGGTCCTTCTTTTATATATCGTATTCATCGCCATTTCATTTATCAGCAGATCAGTCCTTTGCGCAATGTCTGTAAGCGATGTGGATACTTCGGTTTTCAGTCTGGTCCGGTTTTACGTGATCGGGATATTTTTCGATACGGTAGCATTCTCCTATTTTATGATCCCCTTCGTAATCTTTCTGATGTTCGTGACCGACAAATTCTTTAATTCCAGGTTTCATAAATGGTTTGCCTATACAACCTATTTTATCGCCTTCTATATCCTGCTGTTCAATGGGGTTTCAGAATTTTTTTTCTGGGACGAATTTGGGGTACGGTACAATTTTATAGCTGTCGATTACCTGGTTTATACGACTGAAGTTCTCGATAACATCTGGGAATCCTATCCAATACCCTTATTGGTAAGTGTTATATTAATCAGTAATTTAGCAATTCTCTATCTTATCTTTAAAAGGAAATGGCTTTCATTCTCTTTGGAAAGTAAAAGTAAAACAGGCAATAGGATGATGGTTGGAGTATGCCTCTTATTGTTGCCTATTCTTTCATTTCTATTTGTTAACTTTAACCTGGCTGAAAAAACTCCAAACAGGTACAATAACGAACTTTCAAAAAACGGGATTTATTCACTTTTTGCAGCTTTCCTTAACAACGAACTTGATTACGAAACCTTTTATGCCACACGTGACAACTCCGAAAATTTCCAAAACTTAAGAGCACACTTGAAAACTGAAAACAGTGAGTTCATTAGCAATGAATTGACAGATATTACCCGTAAAGTGGCGAACAATGGTGGGGAGGAGAAAAGATATAATGTTTTATTTGTCACAGTTGAAAGTCTGAGCGGCGAATTCCTGGAATTTATGGGAAGCAAAAAAGGTAAACTTACGCCAGCCCTTGATACCCTTGTCAATAAATCGTTGTTATTCACCAACTTTTATGCGGTAGGGACACGGACAATCTGGGGACTTGAAGCAGTTGCACTTTCGGCACCTCCCAAGCCGGGTCAGAGTGTGATCAAACGAGCCAACAGCGAAAATATGTTCTCCATGGGTCAGTTGTTTAAACAGCGTGGCTACGACCTGAAATTTATTTATGGTGGTTATGGGTATTTCGACAATATGAACTATTTTTTTGAAAATAATGGTTACAATGTTGTTGACCGTTCGTTAATCCCTGACAATGAGGTTACTTTTGCGAATGCCTGGGGTATTTGCGATCAGGATCTGTTTAATAAGGTCATCAATGAGGCTGATCTTTCATATGCAGCAGGAAAGCCATTCCTGAACCTGGCTATGACAACTTCCAATCACAGGCCATTTACCTATCCTGAAGGATTTGTCGATATTCCCTCCGGTACTAATCGCGAGGGAGCCGTGAAATACTGTGATTATGCCATCGGAGAACTGATCCGTAAAGCCAGTACAAAACCATGGTTCAACAATACCATCATCGTGATCATGGCCGATCATTGTGCGGGGAGTGCCGGACAGGCAGAATTACCGTTTATGGAATATCAAATACCCTTGATCATCTATAATCCAAATTTGATACAACCCCAAAAGGTAGATAAGTTATCAAGTCAGATTGATGTAGCCCCAACTCTATTTGGAATATTGAACTGGAATTACGAAAGTAAATTCTTCGGCAAGGATATCCTGAAAATGAACAAGGAAGACGAACGGGCATTTATTGCCAACTATCAGAAATTGGGATTTATTAAAAATGATGGGTTGACAATTCTAAGTCCGCAACAAAAGGTGACCTCCTATAAAATAGACCGTTTTACCGGATCAATTGTAAAACAAGAACTTGACAATAATATAGTTAGCGAAGTGATAATGTACTATCAATCAGCTAATTATGTTCAAAAAAGCCGATTAAATAAATGGAATAAATGATGAGGAAAGAAATGATGTTTTCGAAATTCCAGTTACTGCTTCTCTTATTTGCAATACCTTGTTTTGCATTGAAATTGACAGCAGGCCAGGACTTTAAAGGTAAAGATACTGTCGTTTATAAACCATGGAAAGATACAGTAAGGTTGACGAAAGCCCAAGTTTTTGACCTTAACCAGTCTGAGTCGATGCTTTTCTACAAGCCCAGGCCATTCGAATTTATAAAAAATGTCCCCTCCGATTTTGCTAAATTTGGCAAGGTTGTGGTAGCAAAGAAGAACTTGGGAACCCTGGGCCTGCTTCTTGGGTCAACTGCTTTTCTGGTTGCTTTTGACCAACCCTTGTTGGACGGAGCCCAACAATTTGGCCGATTTATCCACCTCGATCCTGAAAGGAAATTTCATAGGGCAATCGCCTTTAATGTCGGGAACGTTTCAGTGCCCATTCTTGATTTACCACAAAACCTGAATTCGGTTTTCTATTTTATCGGCGAGGGATGGCCCAGCATTTTAACTGCGGCAAGCTTTTACGGATATGGGATTATGAAAAACGATTATCGTGCTCGTCAAACTTCTTCCCAGTTGGCCGAGATGTTTTTCACATTGGCAGTAACAACACAAGTTTTAAAACGTATGACAGGCCGTCAAAGTCCTTTCAATTCCACGACACCTGGTGGGGCCTGGCACCCATTCACCAATCTGGGCACTTATCAGCAAAATGTTTCCAATTATGATGCTTTCCCATCAGGGCACTTGGCGACTATAATGGCCACAGTCACAATCCTATCCGGCAATTATCCTGATAATAGGCTGATTAAGCCGATCGGGTACAGTATCATGGGAATCCTAGGTTATGCAATGATGAACAATGGCGTTCACTGGGCTGGCGATTATCCGGTTGCCATAGCAATAGGATATACCTGTGGAAAGATTGCATTGAGCCGTGGGCAAAAAACAATCCACAAAAAGTCAATCGCAACAGGCTACAAATCATCCATTATGCCACTGTTTCTGGGCAATAATGGTTATGGGCTTAGTTACAGGCTCACTTTTTAACGTTCCCTGAGTTTTGTCGAAACGGATGGACAATATCTTTTCATGGTTAAATTCATTTTTGTAGAAGATGCGTTCCCTTGTAGGAATTTTGTTTTTTAAACTCTCGTTGGTAATGATCCTGTATTCAATATGCAGGGTTTTATTTTACTCATTCAATTCGGGGCTTTTTCCCGGAATTGATTTCCCTCTTTTTTTGATGATCATGCTTGGTGGATTGCGCTTCGACCTGAGTGCCGTACTCTATTTTAACCTTCTGTATATCATTCTATTCCTTGTTCCATTCAAATTTAGGGAAAATATCGGTTATCAAAAAAAAGTTGATTACCTACTCTATTTTACCAACGCTCTTGGCCTTGGACTTAATTGTATCGATTTTATCTATTTCCGATTCACGCTGCGGCGGACTACCGTCATGATTTTCAGTGAATTCAAAAATGAGCAGAACTATTTACCACTTTTCCGTCATTTCTTTATCGATTATTTTTATATCGTTTTGATTTGGTTGTTATTGGTGGTTATAATGATTTGGTTTTCAAGTAAATTTAAAATTCGTAGTTCTTTGCAATCGGGCATAAAATACTACATCGTTCATTCTGTTATTCTAATTGTTTTCCTAGGATTGACAATTATCGGGTTAAGAAGCGGGCTTCCCCCAAAGCAGTTGTTCCCTCTTGTACCTAGCGATGCCGGCCAATATGTAATTCACCCGGTTGATGCCGCGATTGTGCAGAATACCCCATTTTGCATGTTGCGCACTTCCCGCAAACCTGTTTTTAAAAGAATGTCGTATTTTTCGGAAGATGAATTGAAGTCGATCTACAATCCGGTATATCAGCCTGATACTACAAGGGTGTTTAAAAAGATGAATGTTGTTGTCCTGATTGTCGAAAGCCTTTCCAAAGAGTCGCTTGGTTGTTACAATCCCAAACTCGACAATGGTACTTATAAAGGATATACCCCTTTTCTTGATTCATTGGCAAATCATTCCCTGGTATTTTTGAACTCCTTTGCCAACGGCCATTTATCTATCGATGCAAGTCCTTCCTGCCTGGCAAGTATCCCATCATTGGAAGAGTCGTTTACTGAATCTTTTTATGCCAACAACTCATTTATGAGCCTTGCCTCTTGTTTATCTGAAAAGGGTTATGACCGTATGTACGCGCATGGTGGGGCCAATGGATCCATCGGGTTGAACGCTTTTGCAAGTATGGCGGGTTTCAACCAATACATTGGAAAGGACGAATACAAGAACAATGCTGATTATGATGGGGTTTGGGGCATTTGGGACCATAAGTTCCTCCCTTTTTATGCAAGGGATTGTTCAAAGTTAAAAGAACCATTTTTATCTTCCATTTTTACTGTTTCCTCCCACGATCCGTTTAAATTGCCAGTAGAACTAGCCAACAGGTTTGCCTCTGGCCCGATGACAATTTATAAAAGTATCCGATATGCAGACTACTCATTGCGGTTGTTTTTTCAGGAAGCATCCCGTCAACCTTGGTACAGGAATACGATTTTTGTAATAACAGGTGATCATACAAGTGGTCGTTACCACGAAGAATACAAAACTTCACTAGGTGCTTTTGGCGTACCCCTTATTTTTTACACCCCTGGTATGCAATTGCCAGCCAGATTTGATGACAGGGTTGCACAGCAGATTGATATTATGCCAACAATTCTTAATTATTTGGGATACGACAAAAAATGGTTTGCCTTCGGTAAAGACCTGTTGGATGACCGGGTCGACCGGGTTGCGGTTAATTATCTCGGAAATACTTTCCAATTGATTTGGGATGACTGGGTCATCCAGCACAATACACTTCGGCCAGTTGCCTTGTATAACCGTGCAAGCGATCCTTTACTGAAAAGTAACCTTATGGGGGAAAATGATTCAATTCAATCCCGAATGGAACGTAAGGTCAAAGCCGTTATCCAACAATACAATAACAGAATGGTTGACAATAAGTTGTTACCAGAATAACTGGTTTATAAATCGGAAGATGTTGAATTTCCTAATCCAAAAGTGTGTTTGACAAACATGTTGGATTACTTCGTTATGTTTTGAATGTGAACTAGTTGCTAGTTGTCAGTTGCCAGCAGCAATTTATAGTAAAATCTTCATAAGCCCTTGTGACTGTTATTTTCAGCAATTTTGTTCAGATTATCGGATATATTCTGCTATTTTGCAAAAAAAGAATTGTTATGGCTACACTGAAAATTCCTTATTTAAAAGAGTTGTATTTTGACGCCCCTGCAAATGTACCCGGACGTTTGATAGCCTCAGGAGCAAGTCTGAAAATTGATCAGGTTAATTGGGCAGAATTTCCACATCGACCCGAAGTGACAGTTTTTATTGGGCATTGTGACCAGAAACTTTGGCTTCATTACATTGTTGGAAATGATTTTGTAAGGGCTATAAATCGTAACGACCAGGAACCAGTCTGGCAGGATTCGTGTGTTGAATTTTTCATAAAACAAGGCATCGAATACCGGAATTTTGAATTTAACTCCCTTGGTGTTTGTCTATCTGCAACCGGGAATGACCGTCATGCCAGAAAGCCACTTAATGAGGCAAACCTGAAACAAATTTTAAGGTGGCCATCACTTAATATTGAATCCCTTCCTGCTGAAGATCAACCTTCGGACTGGTCTCTTACGATTGCAATTCCACTTGAATTGATTGGTCTTGAAACAGAAACTGTTTTCATGGCGAATTTCTATAAATGTGGTGATGAAACAAAAGTCCCCCATTATATCAGTTGGTCAGCCATTAATACTCCTTCCCCCGATTTTCATCGGCCGGAATATTTCTCTCTGCTTGAACTTGAAAGATAGCAATTCTATTTTTGACGCTTCATTTGCGATTAATACAAATTGTTGACCCATGAAAATCCGTACTGTAACATTTTTGATCTTGTTGATCACTACGATTCAGGCACTTGCTCAGGATCAGGATACATTGCGGCTCGAAAATATAAAACGCCAGGTTTCGGGTATTGAATTTCCAAAGCTTCAAATGGGGCAGGAATTGAAAACCGGTCCTGTATTATTTCAGGATCTGGATGTTCAGCCGAATCTTCGTCCTTTCGTTTTGCCAACTATGAACTTTAAGCCCATCAGTGGTTGGAAAGTTGATTTTAGAACTGGTTTTATGACAGGTAATCCTATGGAAATCAATACTAAAGGTTTTTTCCGGCTCAACGGATGGAACAATTATTATGGATATTATGCAAGCAAATCCTATCAGGTCAATAATAAACTCTTTATGGGTACTGCCGCATTTTCCGACAGGTATTTCAATCCATATGCACCAATACCTGGATGGTCGAATCAAACCAATTATGGCAGTTCATTGTTTTTCGGTTATAAATTTTCTGAGAAATTCAGCATCCACGCAAGTTTTACAATTCAGCAAAATGGAGATCCCTGGAATTTGAACCATTGAGCCTAATTGGAGGCTGAGTCATATTAAATATCTGTATATTAACAATATACACTAAAAAATATTATCATGGGTAGTATTATCAATGAAAAAATACAGTATGCATACAATGCACTTTATTTTCAGTGTACCAAAACATTCCCGGAAGCTGATCTGACCCTAATTTCAAAGGCATTTGAATTTGCCTTTGAGACACTAGGGAATTCTGTTTGGGCGAATGGGGAATTCGTTCTTTTCCATTCTGTTTCGGTTGCGAAGATCGCAGTCAATGAACTTGGCTTATCCACAGATTCTCTAGTTTCGGCATTACTTCACAACGTTTTTGGAAGGAATGCAACCGATTATCCGTTTGAAGAAGTAAAAAAACGCTTTGGCAGCAGTGTCGCCGAAATCCTCGACGGGATCATTAAAATAAATTCGTTAAATACTGACAACCTGGTTTTTCAAAGTGAGAATTTCAGGCGGTTGATGCTGGCTTTATCGGGCGATGTAAAAGTTATCCTGATAAAGATTGCCGATCAGTTGCAGGACATGCGCACTTTGGAAAGATTTGATCCTGAGAAGCAAAAACGGTACTCCACTGATACATGGCATTTGTATGCACCACTAGCGCACCGATTGGGCCTTTATAAGGTCAATTCGGAATTGCTCGACCTTGCATTAAAATACCTGCATCCAAAAGATTATGAATCGATTGTTGAGAAGCTCAAGGAGTCGGCTGTTGAACGGGCAAGTTTTGTTTCTGCTTTTGTGAAACCAATCGAGTTGAAACTACAAAGCCGGGGCTTCGATTTTGAGATGAAGGCACGCACCAAATCGATCTATTCGATCTGGAACAAGATGCAAAAACAAAAGGTCGATTTTCACGAAGTCTATGACCTTTTTGCTATCCGCATTATCCTGAATTGCGAACCCGTAGATGAAAAATCGGCCTGTTGGCAGGTCTTTTCTGTGGTAACAGAAGAATACCTTTCTAATCCTGATCGGTTAAGGGATTGGATAACATATCCTAAATCAAATGGTTACGAATCATTGCACACGACCGTTCTAGGACCTGACAAACGATGGGTGGAAGTCCAGATACGAACTCACCGGATGGACGATATTGCTGAAAACGGACTTGCAGCCCATTGGAGGTACAAAGGTGGCAAAGGTGGCGCTGAAATAGATAAATGGCTAAAAAATATCAGGGAAATCCTCGAAAATCCACAATTGAATGCTGTTGATTTTCTCGATGATTTCAAGGTGAATATTTATGATGACGAGATTTTTGTCTTTACACCAAAAGGAGATCTGATCAAGCTTAGGGCAGGGGCAACTTTACTTGATTTTGCCTATGAAATCCACTCAAAAATTGGGGATAAATGTGTCGGTGGGAAAGTGAATGGGAAACTGGTAACCTTGAAATACCAGCTCAAAAATGGTGACCAGATCTCCGTTGAAACGTCAAACAATCAGAAGCCCAAAATGGATTGGCTTGATTTTGTGATGACGACCAAAGCGAAGTCAAGGATTAAAGCCAGTTTGAACGAGGACACCAAACGCGAGGCTGAGAACGGAAAGGAAATCATCAAAAGGAAATTCAAAAACTGGAAAATTGATTTTAATGATCTGGTTATCAGGGATCTAATAAAACATTATAAACTCAAGCTTGCTACTGATCTTTATTTCAACGTTTCTATTGGAAAAATTGATCCTCTGGAAATAAAGGAGTTGATTGTAGGAAAACAAGAGGAATCCCAAAAGGAAAAGTTAAACGACATATTGCCTGTCAACGAGGTTAAGGAACTGGCTTTTGATACAAGCGACGATTACCTCGTTATCGACAACAACCTTAAAAATGTAATTTACAAACTGGCAGTTTGTTGCAATCCAATCTTCGGTGATGATATCTTTGGTTTTGTGACCATTCAGGAAGGGATCAAAATCCATCGTGTCACATGTCCTAATGCGAAACAAATGACCGAGAGGTACCCTTACCGGATCATCAAGGCAAAATGGCGAAACACAGGCAAAAGAAACTCCTTTTCGGCTTCGATCCATATTGCAGGTTCCGACAGGAATGGTATCGTTACAGATATTTCGCGTATTATCGCCAAGGAAGTAGGTATTCAAATGCGGTCTATCTCAATTAATTCGGAGGATAAATCTTTTGATGGAACTTTGAGGGTATTCGTGAACGATCTGGAACATCTCGATTTCCTGATGCAAAAGCTTAAAAACATCAAGGGTGTCCTCTCCGTTAGCCGCTCTGACTCATAAGTAAATCTATATTTCAATATATTTCTGTATTTCAATATATTTCATTTTTTAATTTTTTAATTTAATATGCGTATCCTGATCGCTCCAAATGCCATGAAGGGATCAATAACCGCATCAGAATTTGCTAAGGCAATTTCTGAAGGGCTGTTACTGGCGAATCCTGAATTAGATTTGGTCCTTTGTCCGTTGGCAGATGGTGGTGACGGCACTTCCGAAGTATTGGTCAATACCTTGAAGGGATTGTTCGTACCGGTTCTTGTTACCGACCCACTGGGAAGGGAAATTGATTCCCGCTTTGGATGGCTGGCTGAAACACAATGTGCCATTATCGAAATGGCTGAAGCTTCGGGATTGAAATTATTGGGATTAACCGAAATGAACCCTATGGTCGCTTCGTCGCGTGGCACAGGTGAGCTGATCGATGCGGCTTTAAAAATGGGGGCGAAAAAAATCATCTTTGGAATTGGGGGAAGTGCTACTGTTGATGGTGGAATCGGAATGTTGAAAGCTTTGGGTTATAGGCTTTTGGATCAAGGAGGAAAAGAGGTTTCAGAAGGGGGGAACGGATTGATAGAGGTATCAGATATCAATGTCAGTGAGGTTAGTCCAGATCTTGAGAATTGCGAAATCGTAATCGCTTCAGATGTGGTCAATCCGATATTCGGGGATGATGGTGGTATTGCTGTCTATGGTCCACAAAAGGGGGCCACGCCACAAATGATTCAGGATTTAACAAAGGGGTTTGGCAATTATGTGTCTGTTCTGGAGAAGGCATCAGGCAGGGAATTACATTCGTTGATAGGCGGGGGTGCTGCTGGTGGTATTGCCATTCCTTTGATTGCCTTGTTAAATGCAAGGATTGTTAATGGGGCTGACACAATCATGGAAACTCTGGGTATCCTTAATGAATTGAAAACTTGTGATTTGGTTGTAACAGGGGAGGGGTGCGTTGACTTACAGACCGCTAATGGCAAAGGTGCTGCTGCTATCGCGAAAGAAGCACGGAAAGCAGGAATACCTGTAATCGCAATCGGGGGGATTGTCAAGCAGGAGGCATCGCCTCTTTTTAATGGTGTTTTTTCCATCACCAACGGTCCCTGCGACTTGGAATATGCCATGAAAAATGCTTATGATCTGACAAAGAAATTATCCATAGAGTTGGGCAAGCTCGTTAATATATTCTGTAAGTGATTGATATAGAAAGATATATAAATGAGGCTAAAGCTGCACTTGAAAATGGCCAGACAGAGGATGCAATAGGGATATTGGATCAACTGATCATTGAGAATTACCAGGAAGCAATGTTTATGAAGGGGGAAATCTATTATAAATTACAGCAATGGGGCAAAGCACTAAACGAATTTTCGCGTTACCGTGATTTCTTTCCTGACGACAAACGAACTGATTCTTATATTCTTATGATCCGGAATATCCTTGGCTTTTACTATCGCGACCTATATAATCCGTGATCCTGTCATTTGTATTTGGTTTTGTCAAATTTATTTGTATTTTTGACAACATCTCAAACAGTTAATCCGTTATTACTTTAAGTTGAACTTTTAAAATTGAATTGTATGAAGAAAATCGCCTTTTTTGTTGTTTTATGCCTTAGTTTCGGGACACTTTTAGCCCAGGAGTCGGTTAAGTTGCAGAATGCAGGTAACGATGCTTTAAATGCCAAGGATTATGCCAAAGCATTGGAGAATTATGAAAAAGCACTGGCTGTGTGGGGAACACAAGCTCAGGATTATGCAATGATCTATAATTGTGCGATTTGTGCTATTAAAGTTAATGATATGGATAAGGCTGTCAAATACTACGATATCGCCTACACAAACAATTATAGGGCCGAGGATGCTCTTTTTAACAAGGCAGTGATTTACAAATTTCAGAAGAAAAATGACGAATACCAGAAAGCGATCACCGAGGGGAACACCAAGTTTCCGGCAAACGTGAAGTTTAAAGGCGAGATATCCCAAAACTTTTTTATTGAGGCTGGGAGCCATGTGAACGCTGCAAATGCAATTTTGAAAGCTGCAATTGATAAGATCAATAGCAAAAAATTCAAGGATGCAAAAGATCCTGGTTATGTTGCCGAAATGGAGAAAGCGAAGAAGGAATTTGCCGTGGCTGTTACCTCTTTGGATAAGGCATTGGAATATAACCCTGCCAATGATAAAGCAAAAGCTTTAAAAGAAACCTGTGAAAAGCAAATCAAAACATTATAATTAAAACTTCATTTTTACAAAATACAAAATGCCTGGTTGAATGCCAGGCATTTTACTTTATGACGATCATTTAATAATTATGGAAAACCTGTTGTTAATTGTTTCCCGCGATGGTATGGGAAGCGGCCCGGTTGAGCTGCAAACTGTACTGGTTATCAATTTCTTCAAAACCTTGTTAAAAGAAAATCAGGCACCCCAAAACATATTCTTTTATGCAGATGGGGTTAAACTCAACACAAAAGGTTCAGAGATCGAAGAAGAACTCCTCGAACTTGAGAAAAGGGGTTCATCATTGGTTACCTGCACCACCTGCCTGAATTTTTATAACCTTGCCACTCAACTTGCTTCAGGAAGAAAGGGAAGTATGGTCGATCTGGTCCGTTTAATGAGTGCTTCGGGTAAAGTGGTCACCATTTAGAAAAGCATATAGACCAATACATATTTTGGTGTACCGCGCACCTTATATTCTGATCGTTGCTGAATTTCCGCCAATAAATAAAGGGCCATCAAATTGAATTGACGGCCCTTTTTATCTGATGTGTTACCTTCCTTTTTATTTATATATCAGGCTGTTGTTCCGATATCCCGTTTTATCCAAATACCAGTCTGTATTTTGTGAACCACCCGATTCTGCCCAGGCTCCAAATTTGAGGTATGCCTTTGTGATATCGTTCGTCTCGATGGTATATTGGAAGCTTGAAGGTACTTCCATCATCCAGATCATGTTATTTGATGATTTATAATACCTTCCGGTAGCAGGATTTGAAGTATCGCTACTAGTTCCAAAGAAGGCTACATTGGCTTTTGCAGTCGGCTTTGCCATTGGCAGGTGTATCTCTTTTGTCCGGTCGCCATTTACATAAATAAAAGGATTAAAGGGTGCGGTTCCCAGATTGGCAACAGTTTGAGGTGTTGCAAATACAATGTGCAGGGTAATCTCTTTTGGGGTTGATACTCCGTTTCCAGGTATAACATTGACCCCAGACCCACCTGTAGAGGGCAATAACGCGAAAGCATCGTTAAATGCAATGACCACTGCTTTGTCCTGACCTGCTTCCACTCCAATGCTTGTATTAACACCTGCCTGATTTGTTAGGGTAACAGATGAAACTGCAGATGGTGCAACAGGAAGCTGGATTCCGAACCCATTTTTAAATGAAGCCCCTATCGCCCTTACTTTTAATTTGATATATGTTTCAACAACATTGTTTTGGGCGTTCGTTACATTTTCGTAATTACAGTCAACTACCATGTCATTGAAATCAAAATCTCCTAGCGATGGCCATAAATCTTCTACCAATAAGGTGTTGTATTGAGATTTACCAGGATAATAACTTGTAAATGCCCTTGTTGCATCACTCGGGAATTCATCCAACGTATTGATGACTCCATCCTTGTCGTCATCCGCTTGCGTATCCATTACCGGAACAACAGTCCCATCGATGGCTGTAGATGGATTGGATGTTACATAAAACAGGACATCATTGAAATCATCATCCGAACCATTTTCCCTGTTCATGTCTTCAAAACCTAAAACAAAGAGTTTTCTCACATTGTCTTTTAACAAAACAGTATGTTGGCGTTTGGCTACATTAACTTCTGAGTTTAACGACGGGTCAGAGAAATATAGGGTTTGTCCGTTAACGGTAGTACTGCCATTGGTCCATCCGCTGGATACAATAAACCAGCCTATCGCTTTTCCGGCAACAAATGATCCCAGTTTAACCTTGTTTCCAGATACTAATCCTCCACCTGATCCAGATAATGATGAATTGGGGAATATGATATAGTATTTTGTAATATCAGCCCTGGTTTTTGGCGGATTATTGATGTCATAGGTATAATATCCTACTGCATTCAGGTAACCAGCCCCTTCACCAATAAAAGTGATCCAAACATCAGCATTGGCACTTATTTTGATATCGCCATCATTGCCGGTCACAAGATATTGAGGATGAGTGTTTGGTAAACTTTTACTTTCAGGCAATGTTGTGTTCACATCGCTTAGTAGGCTTTGGCTGATTTGGTCATTCACTGGCTCAAGGTAGTTGGGTACACCTTGCGTATTAAAGGTTCCCAAATAGTTATAGCCTACCGCAGCTTTATTGCTGACCGTTGAAAAAACCGGTATCGTTGCCGATTTGATCGTATTACCTTCACCATATTTGTAAGATGCGGTTGTTCCTGAAATAGATAAACCTGATTCACTTTCAAGTCCAAGATATTTTGTTGTCAGGTATAGGCTGTCTTGTGAAACAGGTAACTTAATTGTAGCATCAATACGCCCGTCCGACTGACTTAGAAATGTTCCATACAGCCTGGCATTCACATTGGGTGATTCTGTTGTGCCCGGATAATCGAGATAAACCGAAACCGGCACATTGGATAAAACAGAAGACGAATTTTTCACAACAATTCCCAATGATACATCTTTTGTTGTCTGAAAATTAAACAAGGCAGGAATTACAAGATCTTTCATTGTTTTGGAAGCTGGATCAATGGGAACAGGATCCGTGACTGCCGATTTCTTCACACATGAGATTAAACTCATGGTTACCAAAATCATCGTAAAAATAAAGTGCTGTTTCATATTGGTTGTTTTTAATGTTGTGTACAATTAAATCTCTATCAATCAAAAACAAATCGTTTTTTTTGATTATTTTAAACTTGTTTTATTGCACGAATGTAGCCAACCTGAAAAAATGACAAACTGTAAGTTTTTTAACGTTGCTTTTTGGGGATAAACGTAACCCATTTTTTAGCTCAATAAAAGAATATGATATTAACGCAAATGGGAAGTCTTCAGATATTCAACCAGTTCATTGAGCAACTCTTTTGAAGGTTTTTTCAATTCTTCAAAAGTTTCGGGAATATGCTCTTCCTGTTTTTCCTCTGCCATATCCTCGAGGGATTGCAAAAGTTTAGCTACATACGGAGCCTGAAAATTTAAAACAACGCCTTTAAAGGAATGAGAATTTTTTTTCAGATTTTTCAGATCTTTATCTAAAATATTTTTTTCCAGGGTACTCATTCGTTCGTCATATTCCTCAATGTAGATATTTATTACTAGAGTTATAATTTCTTTATCGTAGTATTGGAAAAATTCATTGAATTGTTTCCAGTCAATTTGTGCCATGGTATTAAAATTTTTATTTATTATTTATTATTTGAGTCGTTTGATACATTCTTCGACACTTGAGGTCCAATAGGGTATTTCAATGTTAAAGGTCTCTTTGATCTTTGATTTATTGAGTACACTATAAAATGGCCTTGGTGCAGGAAGGGGATATTCTTTGGTCAGGATGGGTTTGACATCACAATCAATACCACAAGTGTCGATTACAAACTTTGCAAAATCGTACCAGCTTGCCACTCCCTCGTTCGAATAATGATAAATATTTGTTCCTGAATGGTTTAATGCATCTGGTACGATATCAAGGATCACTTTTGCGAGGTCTTTCGCATAGGTAGGAGTCCCAATCTGATCGAACACCACTTTGAGTATAGGGCGTTCTTTGCCGTACCTGATCATCGTTTTTACGAAATTATTGCCAAAAGCAGAATAAAGCCATGACGTACGGAGGATTATGCCATGTGATGCAAATTGAAGAACAGCTTCCTCACCGGCAAGCTTGCTGCGCCCATATGCAGATTGAGGATTTGTCGGATCTGATTCTTTGTATGGCATATAAGCCTTTCCATCAAAAACATAGTCAGTCGAAACATGTACGATCATGGCTCCTGTCCTGGATGCTGCCCTGGCAAGATTTTCTGCTGCCTTTGCGTTTACCAGATAAGCAACGGTTTCGTCTGTTTCAGCTTTATCGACAGCAGTATAGGCTGCACAATTGATAATTACCTGCGGTTTAGTATCATCGAAATATGCATCGACCTTTTGGCTATTGGTAATATCAAGTTCATCAATATCGGTAAAATCAAAAACGAAAGTAGGGTAGCCCTTGCCCAATTGTTGGATTTCGTTTCCTAGTTGGCCTTTGGAGCCTGTAACAAGTATTCTCACAGAAGTATTTTGTGGTGTAATAATATATTTAAAATATCCTTTAAATGATCGAAGCAAAATATTCGATCGTTTTCAGCAATCCTTCCTTCAATTGGATTTTTGGTTCCCAATCCAGTTCCTTTTTTGCGAGAGTTATATTGGGCTGCCGCTGAGTAGGGTCATCAGGAGGCAATGGCATCCTGAAAATTTTTGATTTTGAATTCGTCAATTGGATGACATGTTCTGCCAATTGTAGGATTGTAAATTCATTTGGATTTCCAATGTTTACCGGTCCAGTAAAATCCTCACGTGTTGCCATCATTCTGACCATACCTTCAATCAAATCGTCAACATATTGGAAACTACGGGTTTGTTGACCGTCGCCATAAATTGTTATGTCCTGATTTTTCAATGCCTGTACAATAAAATTTGATACTACCCTTCCATCGTTGGGGTGCATACGCGGACCATATGTATTAAAGATCCTGATTATTTTGATCCTTACATTATTCTGTTTGTGGTAGTTGACAAAAAGGGTTTCAGCCGAGCGTTTTCCTTCATCGTAGCACGAACGTTCACCAATTGGATTTACATGACCCCAATAGTTTTCTGTTTGTGGATGTATCTGTGGATCACCATAGACCTCGCTTGTCGAAGCCTGTAGTATCTTTGCTTTTATCCGTTTTGCCAAACCCAACATGTTGATCGCTCCCATTACAGAAGTTTTCATGGTTTTAATGGCGTTGTATTGATAATGGATAGGGGACGCAGGACAAGCAAGGTTATAAATTTCGTCCACCTCGATAAAGAATGGCATGGTAACATCATGCCTGATCAATTCAAAGAAAGGGTTATCCATCAAATGGACAATATTTTGCTTCTGGCCTGTGAAATAATTATCAAGACAGACGACTTCGTTACCCTCTTTTAACAGACGGTCACAAAGATGTGAGCCTACAAAGCCGGCACCACCGGTGACTAAAACCTTTTTTTTGATCATTTTTTTACATTTATAAATGTGAAACAAAACCTAACTTTCTATTTAGAAGGTTAGGTTTTGTGGAAATTTGGAAAATTAATTGGATGTATTGATCCCTATGCAGAAATAAGTGAAACCCAAACGTTTCATCTCGTCCAGTTCATAAATGTTCCTGCCATCAAATACTACAGGCTTGTTCATCAATTTTCTGACGATGTTGAAATTCGGGAATTTGAATTCAGGCCACTCAGTGATCAGCAACAGGCAATCAGCATCGATTAACGCCTCGTATTGATCTTCAGAAT
This sequence comes from Mariniphaga sp., assembly GCA_037128295.1. GTDB lineage: Bacteria > Bacteroidota > Bacteroidia > Bacteroidales > Prolixibacteraceae > JAAFHB01. The sequence goes on along the minus strand of JBAXWR010000081.1, from coordinate 8,889 downwards.
AGGTTATGGTATCCTTCAACGTATGTTTGGCTTCATTCATAGCAACCGGATCGTATGCTTTAACTTTTGCACCCGCCTCAAGCAATTTTTTGGCAATAACCAATGAAGGGGCTTCGCGCATATCGTCGGTTTGTGGTTTAAAGGATAAACCCCACATGGCCATTGTCTTGCCCTTGATATCGCCATTAAAATACGCCATTACTTTATTGAACAAAACTGATTTCTGATCCTGGTTTACTTCCTCAACAGCTTTGAGAACCCTAAGTTCATATTTGAAATCTTCTGCAGTATGAATCAGTGCCTTAACATCTTTAGGAAAACAAGACCCACCATAACCGATACCTGGATAAATAAATTTGTTTCCAATCCTTGAATCTGAACCGATTCCTTTTCGGACACTGTTGATATCGGCACCGACAATCTCGCACAAATTGGCGATATCGTTCATAAAACTGATCTTTGTTGCAAGCATTGCATTTGCAGCATATTTGGTCATCTCAGCCGAAGTAATGTCCATGAAAATAATAGGATGTCCATTTAAAGTGAATGGTTTGTAGAGGCTTTTCATCAATTCTTCAGCACGTGGAGAATCAAGGCCGACCACTATGCGGTCAGGTTTGAGAAAGTCGGTTATGGCAGCACCCTCCTTGAGGAATTCAGGATTGGACGCCACATCAAACGTGATATCAACGCCACGTTTATCCAATTCCTCCTGTAACGCTTTTCTAACTTTCTGGGCAGTTCCAACCGGAACCGTACTTTTTGTCACGATCAGCAAATAGTCTTTCATATTTTTGCCACAATCGCGGGCAACACTTAAAACATACTGAAGGTCGGCACTTCCGTCTTTATCAGGTGGTGTACCTACAGCAGTGAATAGCACTTCACAGTTTTCGAGAGCTTCCGAAAGATCGGTCGTGAACTGCAACCTCCCTTTTTTCATGTTCCTGAGTACCATTTCATCAAGCCCTGGTTCAAAAATAGGAATAATCCCATTTTTCAGGTTCTCAATTTTCTTTTGGTCAATGTCAACACACGTGACTTCAATACCTACCTCTGCAAAACAGGTTCCTGTAACCAAGCCAACATATCCACTTCCTACAATTGCTACTTTCATTTTGTTAAGGTTTTACATTAATATTTGTGAAACAAAAATTTTCCTGTTGAAATGTATTTATCAGATCGGACTACATAAAAATAGATCCCTGAACTCAGATTTGAAAGATTTGTTTCAATCATGTTGTTCCCGGCCAAAACATCCGATGTAACCGGTTGTTGAACAAGCACCCCCTGAACATTGAAAATCGCCAGGTTTACACAATCAGCCACATCCATATTCAATCTGATCTGAAGAATGTCCTTGACCGGATTTTGGACAAGTTCACTTTGACGATAAAAGTTTTTACCAGAATCATCAATTGAAGTTGAAAAATCAAATTCGAAAGCCCCAATATCCGGTCTCACTCCATTGGGACGTTTTGCATTCAAAAAATCAAATAGTACGGAGATTTTGGTGTCAGTATCTCCGTTATCGATCAAAGGTGAACCATATTTCAATTTAAAATACTTTGGGGATGTCAATGGTTCTGTTCCTTCAAAACCCGCAGAAGAAAGGTCACGGCTAAAATAGTTGTTCCTTACCGTTATACTTGTTACGTTATTTTCCAGCATCACATATGAATCTACACCATGACGGCTTGTCGAACTATTTTCGTAGTAATCGAAATTTCCAGGATTGATGATCACATTTGACGATACAATGCTGTATTTGCTTTTTGTGCTCGAGAAATGGATACCGTCAGACTTTGGATTGATAATGGTATTATTCATAACATAAAAGAAGGAATCCTTATCAACTGATATATCTGATACATAGATGGCATGAGCTGGTTTTGTTTTGTCGCTTGGGAAATAGTTTAATCCTGCGTTAACAATTACATTGTTGTAAACCTTGTATCCACCGAGTCCAAGGCTTTCTATCCCATCCCCTTTCCCATTGGCAATGTAATTGTTGTAACAATCACATTGTGAGCCTCCTCCAATCAAAATTCCTGATTTTTGGGAATCTGTCCCTTCCTGACTGTCGTAAAGAACGGTGTTATTATAAATCTGGCAGTTTTTTGAAGCCGAACTGACCTGGATCGCATCCCATGCTGAACGTACAACGATGTTATTGTAAATTTTAACCCCATCAAGCAGGCTTGGCATAAGTAGGACACTCGATCCGTTGCATGTCACATTTTGTCCATAATATTTGGCACTCCCAACATACAAGCCTTCATTACCAACGTCAGCGATGTAATTGTCGTGGATCACCGTATTGTATTGGGTAAATACATCCCTTGTTGTTTTTCCGGTGCAATCTGGATCAGTCTTCGCATAAAACCCGCCGATCTTACAATTTGCGATTGAAACATGGTCAATCTCAAAATCTGATGTCAGGTCAATAACACCAACCCCACCACCGTTTGCCACCCTTTTAATATTAAAACCATAAAAGTAAGCAGGCGAACCAGTTCCTGTAAGCTTAATGTAACGGCAGTTCTGAATGGCTATACCATAGTAGTGATCGGTGTCGATTATGACCTCTCCACCCTTGTTGATAAATATGATCGGTTTTTCTGGTGTGCCCACGAAGTTTTTCAACAATAAGTAAAGTCGTTGGCCAGCAAGTACGTAGATCGTATCGCCGGGTTTGGCAGTATTGAAGGGAGAAGCTAAGGCATCAAGATAAACTTTATCTGTCGTAACTGTAAATGATCTTGGCTGCCCAAGAATCATTTGAAAGCTTAAAAAAACAATTAGATTACATAAGATGAATATCCTGAGCATGATCTGTTTATTTGCCGCGTTTTGCCCGTTCCCAGTTCACCGATTGGGAACCTTTTAAATATCTTTTAAACCCGAGAAATGCCGACAGGTTCATTATAAATAAATAATAGGGTACAAATAGGATTTTAAGCCTGATAGATTTGTTTTCGAGATACCACCCAAGCAGGGCACTTAAATAAAAGAGAACCTGAAGCCAGAATAAAATAGTGTAGAAGGCTGGTTCAAAAAGACCTTCAAAAAATGCGATGGTGAAACCTATGGGAATCATGAACAAGAGCGACAATGGCGCAAGTGTCCATCTTAATACCCTGTGGGAAATATACTGGAACGAAAGCGTACCAAATTTGAAAATGTTCAATAACGAACGTAACCTGACAACAGACTGAATTCCTCCTGCCGAAATCCTGACTTTTCGTTTTAGTTCTTCTTTTACATTGGCAGAGGCATTTTCAATTGCATAAGCTTCTGGATCATACTGTATCGTATACCCCTTCTGGGCCACCCGAAGGGAGATAATAAAATCATCTAAAAGGGTATCTTTTTCAACTTCCTGATAAAGATCTGTACGAATGGCGAATAGCTCACCGGCAGCACCAACAACTGAATAAAGTTCTGCATCCCATTTTTTTAGGGTTGATTCATATTTCCAGTAAATTCCTTCTCCTGCACCTGCAGCAGTGTCTGAATCTTTGCTGAAAATCCGTTTCTCACCCGAAACACACCCAACTTTTGGGTTACTGAAAAGCCTGATGATCCGCCGGATGGATTCTTTGCCCAACATTGTATTCGCATCGCAAAACACAACAATCGGCGTATCTACAAGCTTCATTCCACGGTTCATTGCACCAATCTTGCCATTTCGCTGAGGAAGATGGTGTACAACAATCCCTTCGTATTTTCTCAGTTCTTCCGGTGTTCCATCATCTGAACCATCTGTGACCCAAACAATATGAAGTTTTTCAGCAGGATACTCCAACTCCCTTGAATTCTTTATTTTTTCGGCCACGAAATCTTTTTCGTTGTATGCTGCAATAAACAGGGTAACGTCCGGTTCGTAACCCGAATCCAAAAATTTGTCCTTTTTCCCAAAAAAGATCCTTCGTACTTTAATAATAAGGTATAGAAGTATTCCATATCCGATATAGGCATAGAATACAATAAAGAATAGAAGCCAGAAAATAATCTTTAGTGCTGTCATAAAAGCTTTTTTGGAAGAAAAATTAATTTTACCAGTCAAAGATATTGAATTATTCTATTTGCAGAAAAAATCCAATCGTTAATATAGGTTTTTAGATTAAGTAATTTTACTGAGTCAACGTAGTAGCAATTTCAATAACCAGATTTTTGAAGGTCAATAAGCCCAACTAACCCATCCGGATAATTCTTGGCTATTGTGATCAGGTAATTCCGTTGATATACAAAAGTCTCCAGATAGAAATCATTGGCATGAATTCCGGCAATGGGACTCATGGGTTTAAATTGATGAAACTCCTTGAAAACTTCAACTTCAAGATTTTCTCCGATTCCAGTGCCAACTGCTTTAAGGAAAGCCTCTTTTCTTGTCCAAAGCGTATAAAATCTTAAACGCGACCTTTCAAGACTTTCAAAAATGAAATTATTTTCGTCCTGAGTAAAATGAGTACGGACAATTGGTTCAAAGTCAAAATCAGGATCAATTTTCTCAACATCAACGCCTATTACAGATTTTGTATCAAACCCAATTATTGAGATACCGGAACTATGTGAAAGATTAAAATGAATAATCTTATAATCACCTGTTAATGAGGGTTTTCCATAACTATTATAAACAAACCCTAATTTAACAGGTTCACATTCCAGGTACTGTCCGAGAATTTGACGAAGCCTCGCATGTGTGACAAGGTAACTAATCTGGTCTGTTAGAAACCTGAATCTTGAAGCTTTTTCCTTTTCATGTACCGATAGTACTTTTTGAAAAGCTGCGACTTCATCTGATGAATAGGAATCTATAGGAAGAATGTAAAAAACAGGATGATCTTGAATCAAAAACTTGAAGTTATCAACCTTCTGATAATCAAGATCAAACCTTTTTTTTGTATAAATATTGAAACTCCCCATCCTTTCACTTCATCCCATTATTCACGCTCATCAAGGGCTTTTTGCAAGGCTTGTGCAAAAATATTATCATAAGATGGCGCAAAAATGGTAGAGTGTTCTCCGGGAATATGAAGGATAACCAATTCCTTTACAAATTTGTCCCAACCATAATTAACAGGATCCTGAATATAGAATGTCTGGTGCATCGCCCTGAACAGTGTCAATTTCCCGGGATAAGGAGGAAGAACATATTTTTCAAGAGCTATCCAATTGGCCCTGTGCACGTTATGTAAAAACTTTGGCAATTCACTCTGATTTCCCAGGGATACACCAACAGGTTGAATTTTATAGTCATCTTTCGTAAACCGCTTGATCAATGAATTCCATTTTAATTTGAAGAATTCCATTTTTTCATTCGATGGTGTATTGATAATTTTGGCTGTAACCCAACTAATCTGACGGATCAACCGGTCCATACGGAGGTAATACCTTTTTACAATCGGGATATGCATGTCTGATGCATTATCGGAGACTGTGTCGAATACCCCAAGAAAACTCACGGTCTTTCCTGCTTCGACCAACTGCCTGGCCATCTCATAGGCTAATTGACCTCCCATTGAGAAACCTGCAAGAGCATATGAACCGCTATCGTCAACAGCCATTATTTCGGAATTATAATAAGCGGCTATCCCTTCAATTGTATCTATTGGTTCATCAACCCCATCAAGCCCTTTTGCCTGAAGTCCAAAAACAGGTTGCTCCGGATCGAGGTGTGAAACGATTGTTGTATATAATAAAAGGTTCAAACCGGCTCCGTGGACCAGGTAAAGAGGCCTTTTCTTCCCTTTTGACCTGATGGGGACAAGGGAACTCCATTTAATCGAGTCGCTTTCTTTCTCAAGAAGTTTTGCCATCTCCTGAATAGTCCCGTGATCGAACAATGATGCCAGGGGTAACCTGATTCCGATTTCCTTTTCGACTTTTACCATCAGCGTAACGGCGAGCATCGAATGGCCACCAATTTCAAAGAAGTTTTCGTCAATGCCTATTCGTTTGTTTTTAAGTACTTCGCACCAAATACCAGCGATCTTCTTTTCCAGATCGGTCTGTGGCTCCAGATAAGCTTTGACCTCTTGTGGAGAAGCTTCCTGTGGGGAAGGAAGCGCTTTACGATCTATTTTTCCGTTCGGGGTAAGTGGGAACTTATCGATGAAAACAAAGGCCGATGGGACCATGTAATCGGGGATCTTGGTTTTGAGATACACCCGAAGTTCGGGTATATCAGTTTCCAACTTCTCTTTCTTTACAATGTAGGCTACCAATTTTTTATCCCCAGGGGTATCCTCCCTCACTATTACAACACTATCGGTCGTAGAGGGATATTGTGCCAGGGCCGATTCAATTTCACCAAGCTCGATCCTGAAACCACGGATCTTAACCTGTGAGTCAACACGGTTGAGGAATTCCAACTTACCGGCCTCGGTTTGCTGGACCAAATCGCCTGTCCGGTACATGCGTGATCCGGGAATCCCAGAAAACGGGTCAGGAAGGAATTTATCGTTCGTCATGGCAGGTAGGTTAAAGTAACCTTTTGCAAGGCCGTCACCCCCAATAAACAATTCGCCAGGATATCCGATTGGAACTGGTTGAAATTCTGTGTTTAAAACGTAAATAAATGTATTATCAATAGGCTTCCCGAGATTTATATAGCCTGTTTTGTCATTTTCGTCCACCTCAACTTTTTCAACAGTTGACCAGACTGTGGTTTCTGTGGGACCATACATGTTCCACAATTCGCCACATTTTCTGATGAGGTCGTATGCCAGTTCTTTTGGCATGGCCTCACCCCCACAAAGTATTTTGAGTCCTTTTGCTCCTTTCCATTCGGCCGAATTCAACATCCTGAAGGTAACCGGCGTAGCTTGTAAGATCGTGGCCTTACTGTCTTCGATTTTTTTGATCAGCAATTCAGGGTTCATCGATGTTTCCTGAGTAGCGATGGCTATAGTTGCCCCATAAAGGATAGGAAGGTATAATTCCAGGCCTGCGATATCAAAAGAGATTGTGGTAACTGCCAACATGATATCTTTCGGTGTAATCCCCGGTTTTTTTGCCATCGAACAAATGAAATTAACAAGTGCCCGTTGTTGGATCTGCACTCCTTTGGGTTTACCCGTTGACCCGGACGTATAGATCAGGTAAGCAACAGTTTCGGGAGTTACGGTGTAACTTGTATTCCCGTCAGATTCGTTTTCGTAGGTACCAACCTCTTCAATGAAAATGTTTTTGGCAGGTGTTTCGGGGAGGTTGTCAAGCAGTTTCCTTTCGGTCAGCATTGCGACCGGATTTCCATCTTCAAGGATCAGTGCAAGCCTGTCTTTTGGATAGATCGGATCCAATGGAATATAGGTGCATCCTGCTTTCTGAACTGCAAGTAGCGCAACTAAAAGATCGGTACCCCTTTCAATACAAATACCAACCAATGAACCTTCCACTGCTCCCGATCCATGCAAGTGGCGAGCAAGTTTATTGGCTTTTCTATTCAATTCAGAATAGGTGACCTTTCTTTTCTCGTCATAAATGGCAACAGAATCAGGAGTTCTGGCAACCTGTTCTTCAAATATTTGATAAATACACTTGTTTTCGGGGAATTCAACAGTTGTTGCGTTCCATTCCCCAAGTACTACTTTCTTCTCATTTTCAGTCAATATCGGAACTTTTCTGATTTTTTGCTCCGGATTTTGGATAAGACTCTTCACCAACTCATTAAAATGCCCCGCCATCCGTTCAATACGGCTTCTTTTAAATAGGTTAGTATTGTATTCAAAAACGCAATTCAGGGTTTTCTTTGTTTCAAAAATATGCAACGATAGGTCAAACTGTGCAATATGCCTTCTTTTATCGACCATTTCCATTTTTGAATCGGCAAGTTGGATTTCCTCGTCGAACATATTTAGCAGGTTGAACATCACCTGGAAAAGGGGTGAAATATTAGCTGTTCTTTTAACCTTGAGTTCCTCTACAATGCGGTCAATGGGAAGTTCCTGGTTGTCGAATGCCTGAAAGAATTTTCTCTTGCACATTTCGAACATTTGCGAGAAAGTCATGTTTTCGAGGGGCGTTATCCTTAATGGAAAGTTATTGATAAAAATACCGCAAACCGATTCCTGTTCCTGGTACTTTCTGCCCGACACCGGGATTCCGATCAGAAACTCTTCCTGCGTAGTGTATCTGGAAATCAGAACATTAAAAACTGATAAAAGGGTGACAAATAGCGATGCATGATTTTTTTGGCTGAAAAGGTGCAATTGCGCTGTCGTTTTTTTGTCTATCGTAATATTTATCTCATCACCTTCATAGGTTTGATTTAGAGGACGTTGAAAATCAGATGGGAGCTGTAGAATATCAGGTGCGCCTTTTAATTCGTTCACCCAATAATCGAGTTGCTTTTTACACTCGGTTCCTTGTAACCATTCATTCTGCCATTCTGCAAAATCGCTATAAGCAATTGGCTGCGGCGGGAGGTTTACAGGTTGTTGCTGTTTCAAAGCGGTATAGACATGGCCAAGTTCCTCGAGGAAGATTTGTACCGACAAACCATCTGTAATGCAATGATGAATATTGAAAAGCAAAACCCATTCGGTTGGGTTGATCCTGATCAGTTTGATAATAAATAATGGATACGATGCAAGGTGAAACAAATGCTTCTCGTTTTCGGAGGAGTATTTTTCCAATTCCCGTTTTTTCCCTTCGTCGGTAAGCTCTTCAAGATTTTCTACTTTTAACTTAAATGGAATGGGAGAAAGTACCTGTTGGATTGTTTCGCCATTTTGGGTCAGGATGACAGTTCTAAATGATTCATGCCTTATAATCAGATAATTAATGCTATTTTCGAGAACAGTCACATCCATTTCACCCTTGATCAGGTAATCGAAAGGCATATTATAGGCTAAGTTCCCAGGTTCAAAATTTTCGACAAAC
>JBAXWR010000080.1:0-27851 GCA_037128295.1 Mariniphaga sp. | reverse complement strand
GCATCTGTACGGTCTTTGATCTGTGCAAACCACGAATCCCACACGATCCAGGGTTCCATCACCGATTTGGAACCCGGAAATGCTTCCCGGCTTTTTTTGTATAGTTCTTTGTAAAAGGCAGCATGTCCGTCGATGTAAGTCTTATAATCGAACTTCATACCATCAGGTTGATAACCAGTGTCCTTACCATTCCAAAAAGATAGGGTGATCTGACGGCCTCCTCCGCTTTGACCTCCTTTTCTTTGGGGCGCATCCCAGAAATCGCCGGGAAGTTGGGGTACATCCCAGGCAAATCCCGCACACAGAAAGTTATTCTCCTTTCGCTCCAAAGATCTGGCATACCTGATAATTCTGTTGACCATCGAGTCGATGACCTCCTGCTGCTGAAAATCGGGTTCAACACTGAACGAATTAGGACCTGTAAACCACCCTGTTGCCATATTATTCGGAAATGGCTGGTTGTTCTTCTTTGCAAAATACTTTTCGTAAAGGCCCTTTTCTTTGTCTGTGAATGATTTGGCAGCATCCAAAATCCTTGGGACAGGATACACTGAATATTGTGGTGATTCGATGTAAAACTTCAGGTCTTTTGCCAGCGGGTCATTCTCCATGCCCTTCTGATAGAAAACGTAATCGTAGCCCATCTGTTTGGCAAATACAAGGTTATCATGTGGATCGCCATTCCAGCAGATCCCATAAAAATTCCGGAAATCGGGAGATCTTTTCACTTTATCCTTTGTCACTGCATTGCTGACAGTTCCGAAAAAACCAAACAAGAGAATGAAAATCAAGATTTTGAGTCTCTTTTTTGATTTAACAAATTGTTGTGGGTTTATTCTTTTCATAAAAGTTGACATTTGCCCAAAAGTAACAATTAATGAATCAAAAATACCCTCCCCTTTCCTTAATTTCCTGGATTGTCTGACCTTCATTTACCCACCCGAATATCTTTTTCTCGTTCTCCCTGATCTCTTCGGACCTGACCAACACATCAAAGGCAATTTCGCGTGGAACAACCAATACACCGTCAATATCGCCCAAAACAACATCTCCGGGTTTGATCGTTACGTCTCCAATTTTTATCGGAATCTGGTAATGGGTAATCAGGCAACGGCCCAAACTGCCGTTTGAAGTACGGTATTCGTAAAACACCGGGAAATCTGCCTCCAGGATCTGATGCGTGTCACGGATACCACCATCAATACAGGCTGCCTTGAGCTTCTTACCTTTGGCTGTGGCAGTCATCACCCCACCCCATAAAGTAGCCTTGTTGTCGCGGCTTGTGTCCCACACAACAAAAGCATCTTCGTGCATTTCGTCAAGCATTTGGACACGGAACTCCATCTCCCCCTGAATCTTCACATTCGGGGCACTTTTTACCGTGAAGGCAAATCCTGCAACCGTGCGATATTCGCGCAATGGAACGATCCTTCCTGGCAAAGCCTGGTCCAACAAACAAAATTCGCGCAATACATCGTTTACTGCGCCTGTGTACAGATTCTCAAAACGGCCCAGCAATTCCTTTTCAGGAATAGAAAATTCAACAGTGGAGATGCCTTCACGCGAGGCAATTAAATTTTCGAGATTCATCATCCCAACTTCTTTTTTATACTGTTCTACAGACATATCTTTTGTTATTTATGTTGTTAAAAATACGGTTAAACTTTTAGGACCGTGCGCTCCTATTACAAGGCTTTGTTCAATATCCGCTGTCTTGGATGGCCCCGAAATAAAAACTCCAAATCCCTTGTAATTATCTTTTTTTATGAGTTGATAAGCTTCATGCATGTTCCAAACCATCCCAGTTTTGGGGATTATTAAGACGCAATGTTGGGCGATAAAAGGCAAAACCCTATGGCTCAGGTCGCTGTCCAAAAGCCAAACCGCACCATTTTCGGCGACACCAAACCTGCATCTCAAAACCGCCAGGTCTACATCCCGAAGTTCCCTGGAATCTTCAATAATATAAGTATCTATATTAGAGATCATTAATGTTTTATCATTACAAGCGGTCAAATTGAGTTCACCGAATATTTCTTTGATCTTTTGGGCAATATCCCCTTCATTAATTTCGATTGCCTGCCCACCAACTAGTTGCAATGATTTTTTGAACTGTTCGGTAAGATCACCTTCAGCAATATCAAATTCAGGTATAAAAGGCAATTCCACCAATGCAGGTTTGTTTTTTCGAATTTGTGTTAAAATAGATTCTTTGCTCATAAATTTGTCCTCCTGTTTTTAGAATACCATTCCCTGAAACTTTCAGCTGGTGCGCCTGGCAATTCCCGTTGCTTGCCCCAAAGATTCAATCTGTTATAAACTAAAAACCGTGGTGAAATGCCCAAAAACCATCTTGTCGTTTTACCTGAAAACCGATAAAGTTTCGGATAAGCCAATACAATCCCCATCATCTTCATTATCAACTGTTTCGAAAAACTTGTCTTTTTGTCTTCCGTTAAATCCTGTCGCCAACTGTACAACTGTTGATGGATATCAATTTTGACAGGGCAAACATCGGTGCATGACCCGCACAAAGTGGAGGCAAACGGCATAGATGCGTGTTTCTTGGGATTTACTCCGGGAGCCAAGATTGAACCTATAGGTCCGGGAATACCATAACTGTAACTGAAACCACCACTCCGGCGGTAAACCGGACAAGTATTCATACATGCGCCACAACGGATACAGAACAATGATTTCACATAATCGGCACGTCTCAACTGCCTGCTTCGGCCATTGTCGACAATGATCAAATGGATAACCTGGCCAGGCTGAGCTGATAAATAATGGGTCGTATAAGTCGTAACGGGTTGACCTGTGGCGCTTCGGGCCAGAAGGCGAATAAAAATGCCCAGGTCTTCCTGACGGGGAATGATCTTTTCAATTCCCATGCTTGCAATATGCACCTTCGATAGGTGGACACCCATGTCGGCATTGCCCTCGTTGGTACAAACCACAAATCCACCGGTATTTGCAATTCCAAAATTCACGCCGGTCATGGCAGCATCTGCACTTAGAAATTTCTCCCTCAGATGTGCACGGGCAAAATCTGTCAACACTTTTGGATCAGATATTCCCTTATCAATTCCCAGATGAGTATGAAAAGTTTCTCCAACCTCTTCTTTTGTCAAATGGATAGCGGGCAGCACAATATGGCTCGGTGGTTCATTCCTGAACTGGATGATACGCTCTCCCAAATCGGTGTCAATCACCTCGATCCCATTCTTTTCCAGGAAAGGGTTTAAATGGCACTCTTCGGTCAACATCGACTTGCTCTTCACCAGGCTTTTGGCCTTATTTTCCTTTAAAATACTAAGGACAATTTGGTTATGTTCTTCGGCCTCTTGAGCCCAATGCACATGGATGCCGTTTTTAATGGCATTGGCTTCGAACTGTTCCAATAAAACATCCAAATTGGACATTACATGCGCCTTGATTTGTGAAGCCAAACCCCGAAGTTCCTCCCATTCCGGAACTTGCTTTATCGCAATATCCCGCTTTGCACGCACAAACCACAAGGCTTTATCGTGCCAATTGGTCCGTTCGTTGTTTGAAATAAATTTTTCCGCAGCTTCAGAATGTTTCATCATGCAATCGTATTGTTAAGTATCTCTGCCATATGTAATACCCGTACGGGATATTTTTGCCTTTTGATGATCCCGTCAAGGTGCATCAGACAAGAGACATCGCCGGAAGTGATCACTTCAGCACCATTCCTCATGAAATCAGCCACTTTGTCTTTTCCCATTTTAATCGAAACAGCCTCTTCGGTCACACAGAAAGTGCCACCAAAACCGCAACATTCGTCACGCCGGTCTATTTCAACGATTTCGATACCTTTAACTGTTGATAAAAGCTGTTTCTGCTTTGAAAAAAAGGGTAAGTTCAATTCACTCGACTGTGCCAACCGTAATCCTCTCTGTCCATGGCAACTGGAATGGAACCCAACTTTGTAAGGAAATGACGCATCAATCTGATCAACCTTCAAAACATCGGTGATGAATTCCGCCAGCTCGTAGATATTTTCACGGACATACTTTGTGGCATCGGTCTGCTTTATAATATCGTAATGCTCTTTTACATAACAGACACAGCTTCCTGTGGGGGCAACGATGTAATCATACGATTGAAAATTCTTTACGAACAGTTCGGCTGTTTTTATCGCCTCCTTTTCGGAACCGCTGTTACCCATTGGTTGCCCGCAACAAGTTTGGTCCATAGGATACCCCACATTGCAACCCAACTTTTCGAGCAGTTCAAGGGTCGCAATGCCAACCTTCGGATAGAACTGGTCGATGTAACAGGGAATAAACAATCCAATTTTCATGCAATTACTATCTTATTAATTATTAGCTATTTATACTCATACCTCCATCCAACGCAATATTGGCTCCGGTAATGTATCGGCCCGCATCGGAACACAACAGGTTGACAAGTCCGGCACAATCTTCGGGTTTTGCAATAAATTTCACTGGAATTTTGTTCACAACGATATTCAGATATTCAGGGTTGGACAATACCTCCTTGTTCCGGATCGTATCGAAAACACCTACTTCTATATTGTTAACAGTCAATCCTTTGCTTGCAACCTGTTTGGCAATGTTGCGGACCAGATTTTCCTGAGCGCTTTTTGTTGCTGCATAGATGGCCATATCGACATGGGGCAGATGCTGCTGCACACTTCCCATAGTAACGATCCTTCCCCAGCCCTTCTGGATCATGGGTTTTGCAAATAGTTGCATTGCAAAAAAAGAATTTTTGAGATTCACCTGCACCTGCTGATCGAACTCCTCAGGCGTAATCTCCAACCACTTTTTCCTGATCTGGATGGAAGCATTCAATATTAAAATATCTATATTTCCAATTGCTTCATTTGCAAGTTTATACAATTGTTCAGCAGCATCCTGACCGGCAAGGTCACAAACAATTACCTGGGCATCTACGCCATAAGCCCTTGCTTTTTCAGCTATTACATTGGCTTTTTCAACTTCGCTGCGGCAATGGATTACCACATCGGCCCCAAATTCTGCAAGCGACAATGCGACTGCGCTTCCAATTCCCTGACTTCCGCCTGTTATAAGAGCTTTTTTCCCTTTTAAATTAAATAGACTTTTAATCATGTCAAAAATGTTTTTTGATTAGCGATATTTACCTTATTCCCGACTCACAATTCGCATAAATAATTATTGGTAATAGAGTTTTAATATTCTATCCGTAGAAAATTGGAAGTCCTTTACCAAATCCATGAAATGAGATGATCTCACCCCGATCTGCTTCCGTGACAGCCAGCCCAAGTTTTCCAGATGGATCAAAAGCACAACTTGTTGGCCTGGATCCTTCAATCCTAAACCAATCTGCGAGAGTACCATCGGGTGAGTAGATGTTGACCCTGTGCTCGTTGAAAATAGCGACATAAAGGTTTTCATCCTCATCAAAAGCCATCCCATCAGGTCCCCATGGCCCTTCGCCAGCTTTTGCGTATGGCCGTTCATTCCGAAGTTCAAGGTTTGCAGCATCCCATTCACAGATCCAGAGCAGCTGACGGTAAGTTTCTGCAAAAATCAGGGTTGTCCCATTTTTTCTTAAGGCAAGCCCATTCGTAAAATATTTGTTCCTTGAAATAACCTTTGCCTGATTGCTCCCTTTGGGAAGAACATAAATTGACGATAAAGGTTCCTCCCTGCCATCGGCATGATCGGAAAAAAGTAAATTTCCGTATGCATCGAATATCAGGTCATTGGGGCGTTTCAAACGGATACCGTCAACTGTACAATTACAGATAGTTTTAAATACTTGATTGTCTGGATCATAATTTCGGATCTCGCCACGTCCACTGTCACAAAACCAGATCATTCCATCATAGTCGATCATTGCCCCGTTTGGTGTGCCGTCAACCTCATAACGATCAAGGTTTTGCCCGTCCCAGCGGGAGAGGTTTCCACCCTTTATTTCCACAAACCAGAGATTTCCTTTGAAATCAAAGAGTGGCCCTTCCGGAAATTTTAAGCCTTCAAGTATAATCTTCGAATTGATATCCATAGAATCTTACATTCCAGTAAAACATCTGTTATATATAATTAACGACCTCATCCACCTTAAATTCCACCTACTTTTGGATACCAGTCTGGGCGGTATGGATCCTGATGGAACCTTGCGTAATAATCACCTTTCTCCTCGTAATAACGTTCATATTTCTTCATCTTTTCCTCGTCGAGTTCCACACCAAGTCCAGGTCCTTCCGGTACTTTAATGGCACCATTTACATATTTCATCTTCCCACCCACGATGATATCATCTTCCAAGAAGTGGTAATGGGCATCACCGGGCATGGTCATAGTAGGAATGGATGAGGCTGTATGGAGCATGGCTGCAAGCTCTATTCCAAATTCGGCACCCGAATGCATCGCTACTCCCAAATTAAATGTCTGGCAAACGGCTACCAAATCTTTGACACCGCGTGGTCCTTCCCAATAGTGAAGGTCGGTCAGTACAATATCGATTGAATTCATGTGGATCGCCGGGCCCAAATCATCGAATTTATTGGGGTACATATTGGTTGCCAAAGGAATACGGACCTGTTCCTTCACACGACGCATCCCTTCCAAACCCCATGATGGGTCTTCAAAATACTGGATCTCAAGCTCTTCCATGCGACGGCCCGCTTTTACGGCAGTTGCAACCGACCAAACCCCATTCGGATCTATCCGTAAGCCAAAATCATCACCCAATTTTTTCCTGCACAATTGCAAAACACGCACCTCTTCCATAGGGTCCATGACACCTGCTTTAAGCTTCATGGCGGTAACCCCAAGTGTATCTTTCAATTCGACACATAGGTCAACCATATCTTCGGCGCAGGTGTCATGACCACCACCGGGACGGTCATAACGCCAGAAGAGATAGGCAATCATTGGGATCTCGTTCCGAAGTTTTCCACCAATCAGCTTATTCATAGGCACATTGCAGGCTTTTCCCATAATATCGAGACAGGCGATTTCGATGGCACCGTACAAACGCGAATTCGACAGATAGTAAATGCTCCTCAAGACTTTCAGCTTGATCGCTTCAAGGTCAAAAGGATCCATCCCTACAATTCTTGGTTTAAGCTTCATCAAAGCGGCGCGCGAGTCCCCGCCCCCAACTTCGCCCAAGCCAACTATTCCCTCATCTGTAATCAGTTCCAGGATAGTCCTCAATAAATAGCCAGGGTGGACACCGGTATTGTGCCTTAGCATGGAATTCATAGGAATGGCGACAGTGCGTACGCGCATATCAATAATCTTCATAATATCAGATATTTAGATGTAATAAAATATTTCATTTTTTGCCTTATTCATTAAGTCTCTGGTTAATGATATCACCAGTCTTGCGCAATTCGGTCAGGACCCTTTCCTGCATGGATGTCGTGTACCTCGACTGGGGCATATAAACCCCCAGGCTGGCAATTATCTTTTTGTCTTTAAAGATGGGAATTGCCAATCCGACAATCTGGTTTTTTGAAATTTGAATGGCTAATTGTTTTTTTCTGATCTTATTCAGTTCCATGATCAGATCATCTTCGTCCTCAATTCCAGCCCACGATTCCTGTGATGGCAACCCGAATTTCCTTATAAATTCCTTCCGCTCCTTGTCTTCGATGCAGGCGATGATCATCCTTCCGGTTGACGCGTTGTAGGCTTCCTTTTCTTTTCGGTTAATGACCTGAAGATCATGGGTGCTTTTGATTTCAAGAAGCACGATCCTGTTATTGTCCTTCAGTATGGAAAGGATGCAACTTTCGTTCAGCAAGTCTGAAAATGAATTCATGGGTTCCATTGCAGCCGCTAAAAGCTCCTGTTTGTGTGTATAGTTGCCAGTCAACATGTACGACATCGAACCCAACCGGTAGCCGGTCATCCGACCTTCCTGCTCAAGATAGCCTCTGGTAACGAGCGTTTTAATAATATTCGCACAGGTAGCTTTATTCAATTCCAACTTTGTGGATATTTCATTCAGGGTATATAACCTTGAGCGGTCCTGCGCAATCAACTCCAAAATATCCAATCCCCTGTGAATAACCTGAATCATTTGATTTTAATATTTAATTGAATCTTTCTTATAAAAGAATCTTACGGCAATAAAGATGCAAAATGCCGAGAAAACATAAACTACCGACAAAGCAGACAAACCCCATGTAAGCCCGAGTACCGGTTTAATTTTCCCAAGAATATAGGGAGCTGAAGCGCCAATTATGAAAGCGAACATCAACATTAAACCTGTGGCCGTTGACCGGTACCTGGGTTCTACGACATCATATAAAGATGCAAAGATATTGGAATCATATATTCCGCGAAACAATCCAAATAACGCAAGCGCAAGGTAGATCACAAAGGGGGTAGTTCCGATTCCAAGCAGGAAAATAAATGGGGCACCAAGTAACAATCCGGTTCCCTGGACAATTCCTCGCATCCCTACGATTTTCCGGCAATAACGGTCTGCTACCGATGCACCAATCAAAACACCTGCAAATGCAGCAGTATAATGGTAAAATGTTGCATCGAAACCTGACCGGGCAAGGGCAAAACCAAATTTTTCGTGAAGATAGGTTGGCATCCAGGTCATGAACCCAACATTGACAAAGACCATCCCCGCAAAAGCAAGGGTAAGCAAAAGGGCTGTCGGTTTTTTAAAGAACATCCCCAGTGCGTCAACAATGAGTACTTTACCTTTTCCATCACCTTTTGAAGCTGCAGGAAATGAATCTTTTAGACGTAACCCTATTACGAACGACAGCAAGATTCCAAATCCACCAAAAACATAAAATGCGATTCGCCAGCCAAAATTATCCGCGATCCATCCGGCCAGATAACCGCTCATAATTATACCGACATACAGTGCAGTCTGGTGGATCGACATTGCCGTTGCCCGGGTTTTGTCGTGATGTTCGCTGATCAGGGCATTTGCAGAGGGGGAGTAAAATGCTTCGCCTCCACCGGTAGCAATGCTTTGAAGAAAGATCAAATGAATAAGTAAAACAGAAGTTCCTGTAAATAAAGTTGAGGTGCTCCAAACCATCAAACTGATCATTAATACATATTTCTTGTTTGTCCTGTCACCAATGTACCCGGCTAACGGGACAAGCATCCCATATACGAGGATCAGGATGGACGAAATCAAACCCATATTGGAGTCTGTCAGGTTCAGTTCAGCTTTTATTGCAGGAAGTACCACATTAAAAATCTGGCGATCAGCCTGGTTGATGAAAAATGCAAACCAAAGCAGCACGATCAATTCCCATTTATAAGGAAGGAAATTTTTTGAATTGAGGTATTTCACTGTGGAAGATATTTTACATTGTTTGATTATGCAAATATATATTTGTTAATGTAACAAAACAACAGCCTAAATCAGTCGAATTTTATAAATGAACTACCTGAAATAAAAATCATAGAAAATATCAACAAATCAACAAATCTTATACACTTACATATCAGGTATTTAATAAAATTATTCTTCTTAATTTGAACCTATATATTTTACATTGTAAAATAATGTTTAATAACATTTTATAATGTAGTACTTTTTGGGGATTTTTCATTTATTTTCGCCCTGTACAAACAAATAATTCATCGGTTATGAAAAAAAGGTTTAGAGAGATTGTAATGTTCCAGCTTCTGATTTTTCTTTCAGTCTGCTTGGTAAATGCCCAGGAGGGATCCCTATCTGGCAGGGTCACATCAAAAGATGGCAACCCTGTACCAGGAGCTTCTGTTGTTGTTAAAGGTACATCGATTGGTGTGGTTACTGATTCGAACGGCCTTTTCAACTTAAAATCCACAACAGGTTCAAAAACACTTGTCGTCAGCTTTATTGGCATGAAAACCAAAGAGATTGAAATTACCTCATCTTCAAAGTATAATGTCGTGCTTGAGGAAGATACTTACAATCTGGAAGAAGTTGTTGCGATCGGATATGGTACAACTAAAAAGAGTGATTTGACAGGATCTGTCACTTCAGTGAAAAGCGATGAAATAAAAGCAATTGCAACCTCCAATGTTATGCAGTCGCTTTCAGGTCGGGCTCCTGGTGTTCAGGTGCTGCAAAATACAGGAGCCCCTGGTGGAGCAGTCAGCGTTCGTATCCGGGGTACGAATTCAATACAAGGGAGTAATGAACCTTTGTATGTAATAGATGGTTTTCCTTCCTCCGGAAGTAATCCTACAGTTTTGAGTAATAGCGATATTCAAAGCGTTGAAATTTTAAAGGATGCTTCTGCTACTGCCATTTACGGATCACGTGGCGCCAACGGAGTTATCCTTATCACAACCAAAAGAGGTAAAGCTGGCAAAACAACTGTTGACTTTGAATCCAGTTACGGGGTTCAAACCCTACGTAAAAAGCTGAACATGATGAATGCCAAGGAGTACGCCACATTCTATAATGAACAGGCAACGAACGACAAGCTTACCCCGTATTTTACACAGGACCAGATTAATGGTTTTGGTACAGGTTACGATTGGCAGGATTTGGTTTTTCAATCAGCCCCGATTAAAAATAGTACCTTGTCGGTAAACGGAGGCAATGAGAAAACAAAATTCTCTGTCTCTGGAACTGTATTTGACCAACAGGGAATTATAAGCGGAAGTGATTATAAAAAATATTCAGTAAGAGCTTATTTTACCCATGAAATCAGCAAGAAGTTTTCTCTTGAATATGGAGCAACTTTAACTAAAAACATGACTGGCAGGCAGAATTCCAGTGGTAGTAACAGAGGTGGATCCCTGATTGGCGCAGCTATATCTTCACCTCCCACACTTACTCCTTACAACGATGATGGCACTTACCGTGTAATGACGACCGCATATCCTTTTATTTCAAATGTACTCACCAATCCTCTCAATTTTCTTAACGAACAGAAAGACAATACAGATGCGAATGTCGTCCTGGCAAATGCTTCAATGACCTTTGAACCAATTGAAGGTTTAAGACTTAAGATCTACGGAGGTGTTGAAAACAATGACAACAGAACCGACTATTATCAGACCCGCAACTTTATTAATTCACAAGGTAGTGCCTCTGTCTCGACAACAAATAACATAAGCCTTTTGAATGAAAACACCCTGAGTTACAATAAGGTTATTGGAAAACATAATTTTGGAGCGATTGTCGGTTTCACTTATCAGGACTTTTTAAACAATTCATTGGGTGGATCAGGAAATGGATTCTTAAGTGATATTACCGAAAGTTCTGACTTAGGTTCAGCCAGCACGCCTGGTATCCCAAGTTCCGGGTATTCCAAATCTGTTTTATTGTCATATTTGGGTCGTGTCAATTATTCTTTGAATAGCAAGTATTTATTCACAGCAAGTATTCGTGCAGATGGATCATCCAAGTACAGCGAAGGGAGTAAATGGGGCTACTTCCCATCTGGAGCTTTCGCCTGGAAAGTAAAAGAAGAAGATTTTATGAAGGATGTTAAGCTTATTTCTGATTTAAAGTTTCGAACCAGCTATGGTTTTACCGGTAGTCAGGCGATCAATGCTTATGCAACACTCAACCAACTTGCATCTGGAAAATCGGTTTATGGAGATGCTTTATATACTACTTTTGCACCCGGAACAACCTTACCTGGCAATTTAAGATGGGAAACAACAGAGCAGGCAGACCTGGGATTTGACATAGCGATTCTCGACAATCGATTCCGGTTAACAGTTGATGCCTATTTAAAAAATACACGGGATTTGCTGAATTCAGTGAAATTACCAGCATCACTTGGCTTTACCCAAACAATTCAAAATGTAGGTCAAATTCAGAACAAAGGTTTGGAGTTATCGTTGGATGCAAAGTTATTGAATGGCCAATTAAAATGGGATGTGAGTGCCAACATAGCCTTTAACCGAAGTAAGGTAATTAAATTGTATGGCGGACAAGACATATTAACCGGAAGTGTAGATGTCTCGTTCATTAGCGACAATAGCAGCTTGTTGAGAGAAGGCCAACCTATCAGTGTTTTTTACGGCTATAAAAAAGATGGTTACGATGCAAATGGCAAGGAGATTTACAAAGACTTGTCCAGTGCCAATGGATCCCCCGATGGTATCATCAACCAGTTTGATAAAACAATTATTGGCAACCCCAACCCGGATTTTATTTATGGATTAAATTCAAATTTATCGTATAAAAATTTTGAACTGAATCTATTCCTTCAAGGCTCACAAGGCAACGACATCGTTAATGTCAGCGGCATTGGCAACACCCTGGATTATGGTTTTGGTTTGAATATGACCAAAGACGTCTATAATGACCATTGGACACCAACAAATACCAATGCAAAATACCCAATCCTTTCCAGAAGTGCTTCTATGCGCTATTCAGACCGCATGGTGGAGGATGGTTCATTCCTGCGACTCAGAAACATTCAATTGACCTACAATTTGCCAGCTCAGAAAATCGGCTTGAATTGGATCAGAAATCTGCAAATATTTGCCAGTGGTCAAAACCTCTTTACCCTGACCAAATATTCATGGTGGGATCCTGAAGTAAACTCTCAGGGTGGTTCAAATTCAACGGCACAAGGGATTGACCATTACACCTATCCAACAGCCAAGACGGTGACATTTGGAATTAAACTTGGTTTATAATTTTAAAAGGAATTCATATGAAAAAGATATTATACATCGCTCTAACATCTCTGATGCTGTTTTCATGCCAGGATTTGTTAATTGAAAAGCCAAAATCGTTGGCAGTTGAAACTTTTTACAATTCCCCTGCCGAAGTTGAATCAGCGCTTGCCGCAATTTATGCTCCTCTTCGGGATCCAAACTGTATGGGAAGTCTTTATCCGGCTCAACTTGAAGCTTATGACGATTACAGTTACGGCCGTGGCTCGTATGCCGCAATGAGCAATTTCCAGGGTCTTGACGGCACCAATCTGACCAGGCCACAAAGTATGTGGAACCTTTTTTATTTAAGCATCCGTAATGCAAATATCGTCATTAAGAATGCGCCAAATGGCACAAAATTAACAGCAGCTGATAAAGCAAAATATGTGGCTGAAGCTAAATTTCTGCGGGCCTTTACCTATTTTGTTTTGGTCAGAAACTGGTCGGGGGTACCTATCCGTACTGAAGAGAACATGACTGAGATGAACATTAAACGAAACACCGCTGACGAGGTTTATCAATTAATTTTAAGTGACCTCAAATTTGCAGAAGAAAATCTTCCCGACAATGCTCAGCTTGTTGGCAAACCATCCAAATGGGCAGCTAAAACTGTACTCGCCGATGTCTATTTTTACCAGGGAAAAAACACTGAGGCTAGGGATAAAGCCAAAGAGGTTATTCTTTCCAATAAATATTCTTTGGTTCCGGTAATTGTGGCAGATGATTTCAGCAAAATTTTTGGGCCTGAGGTGATCACTTCAACTGAAGAAATATTCTATCTCAAATTTACAAGGCAGGGGACTAATCAGGGATTTACTTTTGTCATGTTCCCGCATCACCCAGGATCAAAATTGATGGGTGCCGGCGGATATTATGCAGAGTACAGCGATAAGGAGAGCAACCCAGTGATAAAAAATTGGGATAAAAATGACCTCAGATATACCTATGGCTGGTACGCATGGAATATTGGACTTGGGGCAAATTCAATACTCAACAAAAAGTATTCTGACCCCCTGGCAATAAACGCCAATGGCGCGGGAAATGATTTTCCATTGTACCGTTATGCAGATGTACTTTTATTGTATGCAGAGGCAGATTGCAGGGCATCTGGTTCTCCGGCTGCAGATGCAATGGAAAAACTTAACATGATTCATCGCAGGGCTTACGGTAAAAATCCAGTATCACCTGACGCATCTGTTGACTTCAAATTAAGCGATTATAATAAAGATACTTTTGTTGATCTTGTCCTCAAAGAAAGAGGATATGAGACACAGTTTGAAGCGAAACGATGGTTGGATCTAAAACGGACCGGAAAAGTAAAGGAGATTATTAAAGCCGCCACAGGGAAAGATGTTGCTGATAAACACCTTCTTTGGCCAATTCCTGTTTCCGAATTAAACTATAATTCAGCGATCGATCCTGTTAAAGATCAAAATCCAGGTTATTAAATATATGTTGAAAGCTACAAGACCCGACACAAATCATGAATGGTTTTGTAGCTTTCTTTTTGTTGTTTATTATTGTCCTGGGAAATCCAGACAAATCGCATTCCAAATGAAAACAATTATATATTTATTTATATTATGAACAATAAGTTCGATCTATTATTGAATTGCATTTTATCTGTAATTGTGATGGTTTGGTTATTGTTCTCGTCTGGATTTGCTGCTGCACAAAACCAATCCCGATCCAACACCACCCATTTGTTTATTTCTGTTTCCAATACAAACAATAATTACCTTGTTTACTCCGACGGCACACCGTATATTCCAATAGGTCCCAATATTTGCTGGCCAAGATTCGTAACTTCTGAAAAGGAAGGACTTGCTAAAATGCAAAATTATATCGAAAAGCTTCGTGAAAATCATTGCAATTACACCCGGATTTGGTTGAGTGCCCCTTTCTTTGATATCGAAGAAAAAAGTGCCGGCATATATGATTCTGTCAAAATGATGCGTGTGGATAGTGTAATCAACATGGCATCACGTGCAGGGATCAAAGTAAAGTTATGCATTGAATATTTTCGTGATCTTACAAACAAGCCTGCCAGTTTTCCCGGGTCGGTTCCGTTCGGCAGACCATTTTATGCAAAAATCAATGGTGGTCCTATCGAAAACATGACCCAATTTTTTTCCTCACTTGCAGGGAAAAATTTATACATCAGGAAATTGCAATTCCTGGCAAAGCGTTACGGGCAAAACTCAGCCATTTATGGATGGGAGCTTTGGAATGAAATAAATGCAGTGAATGTTGATGAACCGCTTTTATTTGATTGGACATCTGAAATGCTAAAAGAGGCTAAGAAAATATTCCCCAATCACCTGGTGATGCAAAGCCTTGGCAGCTTTGACGGTGAAAGTTCGAAAGAGATATATCCTAAATACATGAGATTAAGTGGGAATGAAATAGCACAGGTACATCGTTATCTTGACCCGGGTGCCAAATTGGACGTTTGCAAAGGCGATATGGATATCCTGGCTGCGAGTGCAACTCGTGAATTACGATCCTATAATCCACAAAAACCTATACTTGTATCTGAAATCGGAGCTGTTGAAGCTAACCATTCCGGCCCCTCCTTATTATATGATATTGACACTAAAGGTATTTTACTGCATGATATGTTATTCGCTCCGTTTTTTTCGGGCGCAGCAGGTCCCGGTCAAAGCTGGCATTGGGATTTTTATATCGAAAAGAACAACCTCTGGTGGCATTTTGACCGATTCTACCAGGTTGTCAAAAATATTAACCCGGTTAGCGAAAGCTTAGAACCTTTTTTCATGGTGACAAATTCGATGAGGATATATGGACTCAAAGGAAAACATACAACACTTTTATGGTGCAGGGACTCAAATTCAAACTGGTCCACTGAATTGGTAAATAAAATCGTCCCTTCCCCTTTGGTCAATCAATCGCTGGCATTAAGCCAGATAAAATTAATAAATAAACAGATTTCAAAAATAGATTTCTTTGATCCATGGTTGAATAAATGGTCGTCAGAAAAATCAAATGCCAAACAAATTGATTTGCCGCCATTCATAAGATCACTTGTAGTCAGAATAAAGTACTAATCTTTTATTAATCTTTATGAAAACAATACTATTGTTCCTGTTTCTTGCCGTTGTTCCTGTAGAATTGATATGTGCTCAGAATCAAGATCGTAAGCTTGAAACTCCATATTTCATTTCCCCTCGTCAAGGAAATCAACACATCGATCTGATAACCGACTGGCAATTGAGCTATACAGACTCCATCCTGTCAGACATATCGCAATTACCAGGAAAGTCGCCTGTTTTAATAACAGAGCCCACTTCAGTCCATTTGGCATTAAATAAAGCCGGGATTCTTCCCAATCCGTATGTCAATAAAAATTCGACATTGTACCGTTGGATCGAGGAAAAAGTGTGGTACTACCAAAAAACTACAGAAATACCAGCTTCTGCAAAAGGTCAGCTTGTGATCCTGACATTCGACGGAATTGATTATTTCTCCAAAGTTTGGATAAACGGCAAAGTTGTAGGGACACATGAAGGGATGTTTGGGGGGCCAACTATCGATATCAGTCAATTGATAAAATATGGTGATAAAAACAATTTTGTGGTTGAAGTCCGTGCTGCCAACTGGGGGAACAGGGCTACTGATTTTGAAGATCTGCCGCGTAACGCATCGGGAGAACGCGATTATTCAAAACGCACAGGGTACAATCCACGCGCCAGCGGAAAAATCATTAAGCCATGGGTAACTGCAGGAGGTTCAGGGACGGAGGCATTTTTCAGTATGGGAATGTGGAGAGGAGCCAGAATTGAAATACTTCCTCAGATTCACCTTGAACGTCCTTTCCTGAAAACATTATCTGTCACAAAAACACAGGCAACACTTCATCTTTCAACCGAAATATTGGCTAATCTGAGTTCAACGCAATTGCAGCTTCATCCATGGAATAACGCGCAGATCAACCATCCTAACGAAAAAGGGACCTCGTATATCCCTGTTAATCAAAAATTAAACCTCAGGGTTGAATTTTTAGACGGGAAAGCCATAACCTATAAGCATGAAATTCCGGTAAGTATCAATGAGGGAAGAAACTGGATGGAACAGGATTTAACGATACTCAATCCAAAACTCTGGAACCCGGTCGGTTTAGGGGAACCTGCGCAATATCGGGTGAAGGTTTCACTGTTGAAAGGGGCACAATCAATAGACCAAATCGAATTTGACTACGGTATCCGGATTATTGAACGCCTTGCATCTGCCGGACCACGTACATCCGACAGATGGGAGAACTGGCAGTTTGTCATCAACGGTAAAAAGATTTTTGTGAAAGGGATGAACTGGACCCCGATGGATGTGTTGTTCGACATGCCGGAAGCACGATACCGATGGGCTTTAGAAGCAGCCAAAAATATGGGTATTCAGCTTATCCGCGTTTGGGGTGGGGGTTTGCTCGAAACCGACACTTTCTATAAACTATGCAACGAATTGGGAATCATGGTTTGGCAGGATTTTCCGATTGGTAACCAGGATACCCCGGATTTTCCGCAGGACGTATGGGAATCACAAGTAGTTCAGAATATATTCCGTTTGCGCAACCATCCATCATTGGTAGTTTGGTGCGGCGGAAACGAGTTTAATCCATACTCTTATGGCAATGCAGCCACAATGGGCATTCTGGAGCGTAACCTGAAAATTTTCGACAATACACGCTTATTTGTCCGCACCACCCCTGATGATGGGAGTGCTCATGCCTATCCCGATATGGATCCAACCTGGTACAACCGCAGCTACAAATACGAAGCATGGATGTCAGAAACAGGTATGCACAGTATCCCTGAATCGAACTTGTTTTACGAATTGGTCGATAAAAAGGAGTTCTTCGATCTCGGGAAAATGTGGGAAAAAACTTTCGAAGAAACACATCCTGAATTTATACATCATTTTACTGAGTATGGTCCGGGTCGTGTTCCACGTATGTTAAGCCGTGCCTCGCACATCGACAACATGGCCAATCCAACGATCGAATCCATTTCAGAGGCAACACAGGTTGGAGCGGGTGAATGGTACCAGATCGTTTCCGAAAAGATGCAGGGCAATTATCCGGTTACTACTGGCCTGATGCCATGGGTTTTTAAACGACACTGGCCAGTGATTGCCATACAAATGATGGATTGGTTTGGACAACCGGTAGCACCCTACTATTTTTTAAAGCGCACCTATGAACCTACACATGTAGCAATAGATTTGCCACGTTTGTTCTGGAAATCAGGCGAAATGATGGAGCTAAAAGCAAAGATTACAAATGCGTCAATCGCTTATCCCAATTCAACCATTTCGGTTGTTGTTTATAACGACCAATTTAAACAACTCCATAAAGAGGAAAAATCTGCTGAGGTTCTTCAGGGCACTTCTGTAACTGATATTCAATTAGGTAGTTATACCATCCTTCCTGATTATAAGAATAAGTTTTTATTGCTGGCAGTTGAATTACATGATGCATCAGGAATGCTTATTTCACGTTCGGTTTATTTTCCACGAGTTCTGAACATGATGGATGACCCTATTTTTTATGCTAAATATATGGCTGAACCCATTCCGTTTGTCACTCTTGACAAAGGTCCGTGGCTTAAACCGGCTGTTTCAAAAAACCAAACTGAATTGAAAATGGAACTAATTGGAAATAAGGTCATTTCGACTTTCAGGAGCCAACTTAGGGTAAATGTAAAAAACATCGGCAAAGTCCCCTCGTTTATGACGAAGCTTGATATTGCAGGAATCAAACGGGCATTTACTGCGACCGACAATTATTTCTGGTTATCTCCGGGTGAAAACCGCAAAATAACAATTGAGGTCTTGTGGCGGGAACCAGTAAAAGACAAAAAAGTAGTTTTGAGTTCTGAGGCATGGAATGTTGCCAAACAGGAAATAAAATTGAAATAAGGTGGAAATTGATTGAAATATTAAGACTGAATTAAGTAGAAATAAGAGGGAAATAAAATGGAAATATAATTGAAATTTAAAGATGATAAAATGCTTATTATTAATAGTTTATATTTTCATTGTCACTGAATCAGTGGCGCAAACTCCGGTTTTTGATCAGCTTTGGAACAATGCTTTGGTAAAGGAACGAATCAGCAAGGGCATTGAAAAATACCGCAAAGGGGATGCGACCATTGTTGTTCTAGACAAATCCGGAAAGCCGCTCGAAAATGCCACGATTGAGGTCCGTCAGAAAACACATGAGTTTTTGTTTGGATGCAACCTTTTCGTCCTTGGGCAGTTGGCAACTCATGAACTCAACATGAAGTATGAAACAGCTTTCACAAATCTTTTCAATTTTGCGACCCTCCCTTTTTATTGGAGAGATCTGGAACCTGAACAAGGAAAGCCGCGCTTTTCAGCAAGCTCGGAAAAAATATGGCGCAGACCCCCACCCGATCTTCTTGTCAAATGGTGCAAGGATCACAACATTACCGCCAAAGGTCATTGCCTGATGTACGTAAAGGATATCTTTATGCCCTCATGGACAGAGAAGAACAATCCTGAATTGCTCCTAAAGCAAGGCAAAAAGCATATGAGCGAAATTGCAGGACGATACAAGGACGATATCCCAATTTGGGATGTAGCCAATGAAGAGATCCAAAGGACTCGGACACTGCCCGATCAATGGTACAAAGTTCCCGATGATTATCTTGCCTGGTGTTTTAAGGAAGCTGGCAAATTATTCCCGAAAAGCTCGGTACTGCTTTATAACGATGGGACTATCGTAAATGAAAATGATGGCTCTGATTTGTATAAATCAATTATTCAAGGACTTATTGAAAAGAAGGTTCGGCTTGATGCGATGGGGATCCAGTTTCATGGTTACAAACGGGAAGAGATGCTGGATGGGAAGATATTCCCTCCTGACCAGTTGATAATGGTTTACGATAAATATGGGCAATTGGGATTACCCATGTATGTTACGGAGGTAACAATTCCTGGCAGAGACAAGGATGGATTTGTGTTGCAAGCCAAAATCCTTGAAAACATGTATCGTCTTTGGTTTAGTACGCCAAATATGGCTGGGATTACCTATTGGAACCTGGGGGATGGGACTGCCTTTGAAAAAGAGAATGAGATTTTGGGCGGGTTGATTGACAGTGAAATGAACCCAAAACCAGCCTATCAGGCATTGGACAAATTGATCAATCACGAATGGAAAACTGCCGAATCATTAAATACCGGTAAAAATGGCAAAGCCAATTTTCGGGGTTTTTACGGAAAGTATCAAATCACAGTCAGGTCCAATGGAAAATTACTGGATCAGGAAATCATTCTATCCAAATTGGTCCCCAACAATTACATCATTCAATTATCCAAATATTAATGATCTGTTAAAACATAAGAATATGAGAACTTATTTTATTTTGTCATTTTATTTAGTACTGATTACCAATCAATTAATTGCACAAGTAACAGGTTCAGGTATTCAACAAAAGCCGAAGGCAATAAGTGAAGAAGCCTACAAAGCGATGAGTGAGGCCTACTGGAAGATATGGAGCCCGGAAGTGCAAAGTAAAATCGATCGTGATATCGACCAAAACCGGAAGGCCGATGCCAACATCCGATTGGAAAACGTTGCACCAGGAACAGTTGTAAAGGTTGAGCAGATTTCCAGCGATTTTATTTTTGGTGCGCACATTTTTAATTTTAATCAGTTGGGGACAAAAGAACGCAATCAAAAATACAAGGACCTTTACGGAACGCTTTTCAATTCAGCTACCATTGCCTTCTATTGGAAGAAATTTGAAATGCAGCCTAACCGTCCCCGTTTCAGGGAAGAATATTGGGATACCGAAGCTTATTGGAACAGTGTGAAGTCTCCAAAGGAGGAACCACACTGGCGTAGGCCGGCTACCGATCCGGTTGTCGAATTCTGCGAAAGCAAAGGGATCCGCCTGCACGGTCATAACCTGATCTGGGGCAACCGTAAATGGCAATATCCTGAATGGATCTTTGAATCGTTCTGTCCACAGGACGAAAAAGCCAAAATACTTCAACTTGAAAAAGAAGGAATGGATAACCTGACACCTGATCAGATCGCAAAACTGGCACCCGTCTATTTTAAGGAGATGAAGCGGCTTTACGAAAAAAGGGTGGTGGAATTGATCAATTATTACAGAGGCAGGCTCCAAAGTTGGGATGTGGTCAACGAGAGTTCGGTTGATTTCCACGGACAAAGTGTTACCGGTGATCTGGTCTGTAAAAGCTCTTATGGGTTAATGCCAGGTGACTATGTTTACGATGCATTCAAATTAGCAGGTCAATTGTTTCCCCAAAGTGTCAAACTGAACATCAACGACTATAAAAACGATGACAATTATGCCAATCAGACCAAAGACCTGATAGCACATGGTTGCCGGATCGACATCATGGGATCACAGATGCATTTGTTCAATCCTCAGCAATGCCTTGATATCGCAGAAGGGAAAGAGATCCAAACGCCTAAACAAGTTTGGGACGTCATGGAGACGATTGGTAAAGCCGGTTTGCCCATCCATTTAAGCGAAATAACGATTACCTCACCTGGGGATGATGCACATGGCCGTGAGATCCAGGCTGTTATTGCTAGAAACCTATACAGGCTTTGGTTCAGTATCAAACCGATGATGGGAATTACCTGGTGGAATGTTGTCGATGATTGTGGTGCCCCGGGAGAACCATCGGTATCAGGACTTTTCACCCGAAATATGGAGCCAAAACCATCCTATTTTGCACTTAACAATCTAATAAACAACGAATGGAAGACAAAGATGACAGTCAAAGCCGGGAAAAATGGAGAAGTAAAATTCCGCGGGTTTAAGGGAGATTATCTTTTAAGCTGGAAGGATAGTTCAGGGAAAAATCAAACCAGAGAATTCTATTTAAAAGATAATGTTGAGGGATTAAATCAAAAATAATAAACTAGCTAAATAAATGTATAACAACACTTTAAATAAATAATCCGATGAAGAAGATCTTCCTTTTTGTTACCCTTTTCTCATCCCTGGGAATTGGCTTTCTATACGGCCAAAAGTCAAACATATCATCTGAGAAAAAATTAGTCCCATTTTCGATGATTTGGGAAACAAGCAAGGATTCAAAACTGAATTTATCTTTTCTGTTGGATAAACCTGCCGGGAAAGATGGGTTCATTAAAGTAAACGGAAATCATTTTGTAAAGCCATCCGGCGAACGCTTTAAAATGTGGGGCGTGGATTTTACCGGTGGAGCTTGTTTCCCGGAGAAAAAGGATGCACCCCTGGTAGCAGCTTACCTTGCACGTTTTGGTATAAATTCCGTCCGGTTTCATTATATGGATGCTACCCTTTCACATATTTATCAAAACTGGAAGCCGGAGCAAAGCCTGATCGATTATTCAATGAACACGACCCTGAAATTTAATCCTGAACAACTGGATAAACTGGATTTTCTGATTTCAGAGCTAAAGAAAGCCGGAATTTACAGCGATATCAACCTGTTTGTAGGGAGATCTTTCAAAATAGATGATGGTGTTCCTGAATATGAATTTCTGGGAACAGCTATAAAAGCGGTCACTTCATTTGATGATCGTTTGATCGAAATCCAGAAAGAGTATGCCAGGC
Source organism: Mariniphaga sp. (assembly GCA_037128295.1). GTDB lineage: Bacteria > Bacteroidota > Bacteroidia > Bacteroidales > Prolixibacteraceae > JAAFHB01. The sequence continues at coordinate 5,593 of JBAXWR010000080.1, read as the reverse complement.
AATTGCTGACCCACGTAAATCCCTATACAGGAAATGCTTACACAAATGAACCTGCTGTTTCACTGGTCGAGATCGTGAACGAGAATTCCCTTCTTGAAGCTTGGGTAAGAGGCCGGCTTCAAGGGAAAAGCACAACCCCAACGACTGCGACCTGGATCGATATTCCCCCCTATTACAGCAGCGAATTGACAAGGAAATACAATGAATGGCTAAAGGAAAATATTCCAGCCGACAAGTTGCAACAGATTAGAAAAGAGGCAGGAGTGCAGGCATCGGAGGAGGTTCCCAGATTATCGCCCGATGGATTTAAAGATGCTTCACAACTTCGTTTTCAATCAGAGGCCGAATTTCTCATGGCTACGGAACGAAACTTTTATCTTCAAATGGCTGAATATCTGAAGAAAAATTTAGATGTGAAGTGTCCGGTAATTGCCAACAGCGACCACGATCACAGCAAGAATGGCACAGCATTGCTTTCGATGACATCCCTTTTGGATGCGGTAGATGGACATGAATATTGGCAGCACCCTTCTTCGGGAGTAGATAAAAAAACTGGAAAAAGTGTTTTGATGATTGAAAACAGCCCGATGGTCAACCATCCGGAAAGGAGCACAGTAGTTCACATTGCCAGATCGGCTGTGGAGGGGAAACCGTTCATCATTTCCGAATTCAATCATCCTTCCCCCAACGAATTTAGTTGCGAGGGATACCCCATTTTTACCGCTTATGCATTATTACAGGATTGGGATGGTATCTTTTTTTATACATTCGAGCATGTTCCTGCGGATATGTGGAACACCAATTATGCCCTTGGAAACTCGGGAGCTTTCGATATGGGCCTCGACCCGGTTAAAATGGCTGAAGTAGCCGTAAATGCACTGATGTTCCTGAGAAGTGATATTAAACCAGCAGAATCGTGTGTTTTCAGGGGATACACGATGAGTGATGGCATTGAAGGGTTAAGGGAGGTTTCAAAGGATGAGCCTTTCTTTACCAGGGGATTCTCTCCGCTGATCCCATTGATCGAAAAGACAAGAATTCAATCCTTTGAGAATAAAATCGATGGTTTTCCCGCAATTAAAAATCCAAATGAAATCAAATCTAAAACAGAAGAAATCAGATGGCAGGTTGGTACCAAGAGTTTTGTGGAAGTCTCAGCTCCAAAAACAGAATCCCTGATCGGGTTTATTCCTGATAAGACGAACCTGTTGAAGCATTTAAAAGTAAAGATTCAAAATGAATTTGCTGCAATCAACTTAATTTCAATCGATAATCAACCACTTGCCACCGCAGGGAAACTATTGTTGGTTACTGCCGGTCAATCCGGAATGACCGGTATGAAATTCAGCGAGGATCGGAAATGGCTGGAAGTGAAGGGATCTAAACCAACAACCATTGAGGTCATCAAAGGTAAGATAACCATCACCGGCTTGACCGGGGCAAAAACCGTAACCATCGAACCACTTGACGGGGCAGGCAATCCGATGAATAAAAGCTCCGTACAGGTTAAAAATGGCAATGCCACGATTGCGATTGGAAAAGAGATCACAGTGTGGTATTATCTTGAAATTTCAAGGTAGGATTATTAAAAATCAAATCTTAAGCTACCAATAACGCAACGTGTTAATTATAAGCTTACTACAATGTTCATTGATTTATCCTGATCAGAATAAACACAAATCCCTTCTGAATTTTATTAACCGCTCTATGGTTTTAAAGACTGGTATTGTGATTATTCGGACCACTGCACAGAAAGTCATTTAGCCCAAACGACCTTGTCAACAGGTTTGCACCTGATTACAGCCAAAAAGTGACAACCATCATTAATGGTAAATGTTATAAATAAATTGCCGTACAATTGTATTCATATTAAAATCGGTATCAAACGCGTAGAGACGATGCATGCATCGTCTCTACAAGACAAACAACAACGTTCAAATTCAACCCTTCAATTCACAGTCTCCTATTTTACCCAAAAATCAACAACTGTCACTTTATCCAGAAAAGGCCCCAGGATTTTTCCAAATTCCTTGTGCGCAGGATGGACAAGGTAATCGTTGCGGTCTTTATCGGATGAAAAAGTCAGAAGGAAACAATGGGTCAATCCCTGGTTCAACCCTTCGGGACTTGAATTGATACCCCACTCATAACTTTTGATTGTCGTGATTTTCTTTGGCAGTTGCGCGAACGCATCTTCAACAGTTTTGATATTGGCAGGTGTGGCAGTATCCTTGAACTTGAACATCACAACATGGCGTAATGTCTTGCCTGTTTGGGCCTGTAGTTGGGATACAGATAGAAATAAAGAAATAAATAGAAACGATACTAATAATGATTTGATTTTCATGATTTTAAATAATTAGTTATTATAATAGTTGATGACAATTATTTCTCTTTTCAGACTCGGAAAATTCGTATCCTTAAATTTAATCCCGATAGAAACCAAAAAATCCCCCTTGGTCCCCCTTTTTCTAAGGGGGAGACGTTCTAATTTGAATTTCAGCTAGTTATAAACCTGATGATCAATCTTCAGATGGTTCGCTGATCACATAATCCTCCCAGAAATTCAAAACTGCAGGACCTGTAAACAGATCGTCATTGCCCAATAGTTTTGCGGCAGACTGATTGCCTTGCTTTGCCGACAGTTCAAGATAAGACCTTGCAATGGTTTGATCTTTGACGTCACAAACTCCGGAAAGAATCAACAAGGCCAAAAGATATGCACCAACAGCATCCTTATCGTCAGACACTAGCGAATCCAAAATAATATAAGCTTGCTGATAATCGGTTACGCCGTGTTCACCCCGTTTCAGATAAGTAGCCTGATTGAGCTTTGCTTCCCTCGATCCTTCTGCACTTCCTTTAACGAGCCAGTTCCATGCAGCAACCGGATCGCGGCCAGAAACTTTTTTTGACAACAACATAACAGCCAGAGGATTATAAGAAGGTGCAAAACCTTCTTCCGCAGCCGCCTTCAAATGGTTCAATGCTTTTGTAAAGTCTTGAAAACCAATAGTTGTGAAAAGTAGCCTGCCAAGTTCGGTACGTGCTTCATTATCCTCTTTATCAGCAGCCTTTTCATAACTTAGGATTGCTTTTTCAATGTTCCTTTTAACGCCCTCACCCACATAATACATCTCTCCCAGATTTTTCCAGGCATCGGTGTAACCATTTTCCGCTGATTTTGAATAAAATTTAAAAGCTTCATCAAGGTCCTTAACCGTTCCCTCGCCAAAATAGTACATTCCGGCAAGATTATATTGTGCCTGTGCATAGCCTGAATCCGATGCCCGTTTAAAACAATCAAAAGCTTTCTCCAGATTTTTCTCTCCGGTATCGCCAAAATAGTACATCACACCCAGGTTATAAGTGCCAAGATAAAAACCGGCTTCATCTGCCTTTCCATACCACTTTATAGCTTCTTTAGGATTCGCCTCAATTCCTTTTCCCTGATGGTAAGCATTCCCAAGGTTGTTCATCGCTTCTGCAACACCCAAATCGGCTGCCTTTTCATATTGTATAACAGCACTTTGCATATTCTGAACCACTCCTCGGCCCGATTCGTACATCACGCCAAGGTTAAACACAGCCTTTGGATAATCGGCATCGGCAGCCCTTTGGTACCATTTGAATGCCTCATCGCTGTTCTGTGGTTTCGAAATGCCATTTTCAAAATAGACGCCAACCCGAAACATTGCACCAGGAACTCCCATTTCGGCAGCTTTTAAGAACCAATCAAAAGCTTTCTCTTTCTCGGACCAATAACTCAGGCTTTTCTCATGAACAATCCCGATCATGTAAGCAGCCCTTGCATGGCCAGCCTCAGCAGCCCTGTTGAAATAATCGGCAGCCGATTGGTTATCCTTAATCGTCATCACACCCGCAAGGAGGATGCTCGCATATTTATATTGTGCTTCGATTATACCTTTCTCAGCAGCCCTTCTGTAATAATCAACCGAAGTCTTGTGATTGGATTCCACCTCATCACCAATCTCATATTTCTGGGCCAGACGGAACATTGCTTCCGGGTTTCCATTGGAAGCCGCTTTTTTGAGCCAGTCAACCCCTTCCTCATCCGATTTCCTGAGATATAAACCGGCAATGGCGTTCTGGGCATCGGCACTCCCCTTGTCGGCTGCCCGGTGATACCAATCATATGCCGATTCATCTCCACTTTCATCCAGGAGTTTACCCATCAGGTAAATGGCTTATACCAAATCATTGTGTGAAGCCTGTTCAAGGTATTCCTTCGCTTTTGAAAAATCTTTTTCGGTCCCGAGCCCTTCAAGATAGATTTTTCCAAGCATCAAGGCGATATCCGCCGATATGTTATCATCGATCTTGGAGAACCATTCAAAAGCTTCACTTTCTTTCTTTTCAGTTCCTTTCCCTTCAAACAGGAACAAGCCAACCTTTTCGTAGGCTTGCACATAACCTGCTTTTGCAGCTTTTAAATACCAATCGAAAGCCTTGTTCAATTTAACCGGAACCGTAAGGCCCTGCTCAAATATCTGACCGGCCTGGTACATGGCTGGGCCATAACCACCTTTTGCCGATTCATAAAAGTTATCAACAGCCTCATTCAGATCCTTATAACCACCATCACCGGTTCGCAACAAACGCCCAATGTTGTATTTTGCCACTATATCGCCTCGTTCGGCACCACGTTCGTACCATTCAAACGCTTTTTTCATGTCTAGCGGAAGTCCATTCCCGTTTTCGCGCATCTGGCCAATGTAATTACATGCCAGCGCCCCACCTTCACGGGCCGATTCAAGGAACCACTTTACCGAAGCTTCACGCGAAAACAACCGGTCATTCCCCTCGTAATACATTTTACCTATCGCGAAAAATGCATCCGAAAGGCTTTTCCCCATTAAAACTTCAAATGACGCAATCGCCTCATTGGCATTGCTTTCATGCCCCACCAGGTCAAGTAATAACATTGCTGGTTTAAAACCAGACTTAAATGAAGCTTCTATTTTTTTTGTCCCTTTGACAACTTTTCCCTTTTTAAAACATTCTATTCCTACCCGAAAAGATCTTGGGGCACTCTCAATTATCTGACTCATCCTACCTCTTTCAAATTTGGGCTTAAAATTAGTTTTAAAGAATCATTTGTTGATATGCTAAAGATAAAATTATCAACAATCGTTGTTTTTTTGGTTTAATTCCCTTCAAGGTAATGTTTTAATTTATTAATAAACTATTTTTACTAAAAATTGTCGATTTTTGGAATGTAAATTATTTGCTCATGAAGCCACTTGACATTATTGCAAAATACTATAAACCAAGGTCCAAGGCATATAAGATATTGGTTTGCCATAGTACTTTAGTCGCTGAAAAAGCCCTGAAGATTGCGCAGAACCATAAAGAGTTCCTTCCGGATCTGGCATTTATGGAGGAAGCAGCGATGTTGCACGACATCGGGATTTTCAAAACAAACGCCCCCGACCTGTTGTGTTTTGGAGAATATCCCTATTTATGCCATGGTTATCTTGGTTGCGAACTACTTGTAGAAGAGGGATTTCCTGATCATGGACTGGTTTGTGAACGACATACAGGGGTAGGTATTACAGTGGAAGAGATCATT